>NZ_JBGMEF010000009.1:0-29981 GCF_046365475.1 Anaerococcus kampingae | reverse complement strand
TCTATGTTAGGACTTTTGCAACAGCCCCATCTTTTCTGAAGTACATCCGCAACTGTCCATACTCTGATGTTTTATATCTTTTCTAAAAGTTCGCTAGATAGAGTTCTATATTAGAGATGTAAAGAGTTTTGGTGAAGAGGTTTGTGAGTATGGCTTTTATAACCAGGGTGCAATGAGAAGCACTAACAGCAGCTAGCTTAAGAACGCATAGGATATACTTTTTATGGAAGTCACAGAGGAGGAATAAAATTTGAACAGGATTAACAGAGTAACCTCTATTCTTATTCAGCTGCAATCAAAAAAAATAATTCCTGCCAAAGAAATTGCACAGCGATTTAATATAAGCTTAAGGACAGTTTACAGAGATATCCGGACACTTGAAGAAGCCGGAATACCAATTGGATCTGAGGCCGGAAAAGGATATTTTCTTGTAGAGGGCTTCCTACTTCCGCCGGTAATGTTTACAGCGGCGGAAGTGGGTGCATTGATTACAGCAGGGAAATTTTTAAATTGCCATGGAGATGAATCATTTATAAAGGATTTTGATTCAGCTATGTATAAAATCAAATCTATTTTGAAGCATGGTGAAAAAAACTATGCACAGGAGTTGGAGAACAGTATTAACGTGTACAGCACATCTGGACAGAAAAATACATTGGCGGATAACGTTATTGCAGCAATTCAGACTGCAATCTGCAATAAAAGGGTAATATCAATTCAATATCCTGCATCAGGAGGGCAAGAACCGGAAAGCAGAATGATAGAGCCTATATCACTGGGGTTTTATGAACAGAACTGGTACTTAATCGGTTTTGCAGGCTAAGAAATGAATATAGGAATTTTCGTGTGGATCGGATTAAAAGCATTTGCATAGAAGAAGAGCTCTGTCAAAGCCATGATGGCTCTTTGGAACAAATATTAAAACAAATGCTTTCATATAAAAAACTATATAATGTAATTCTTAGAGCTGAAAAAGGGGAGAGATACAATTCTATCAAGAACAGGTATTCTCTCGGCTTCCTTGAAGAAACCGATTTGGGAAGTAAAATGGAAATCGAATTCCAGACAGATTCCTTTGAGATATTGAGCAAGCAGCTGATTGAATATGGATCAGGCATTGAAATAGTCCAACCTGATGAATTAAAATGCATAACCCGTAAACACCTGGCACAAATTACGAATCACTGCCTAAACTTGATTTAGAGAAAGCGATTGGTCTGTTATGTATTTTTTGTAAGGTTTCATATCCCCTGCTGACATACAGCTGTCAGTGTATTATGATATTCTACTATCAAAAAGGAGGATTGAAAAATATGAAACCAAAGATAATTATGCACACACAAATTAGCCTTGATGGCCGCATTAAAGGCTTTGATAATCCGGAAGTTTACTACCAGGTTGCCGGGGGAATTCATTCGGATGCGGTGCTGTTTGGGTCCAATACTGTTTTTACTGCATTTGAAAAATATCCTGCTGAAACAGAGGCTGATTTTGAGAAAATCATAACAAGCCCGGAGGACCCCAGACCAATAGGAGTCATACCTGACAGCAGAGGTATCTTGAGAAGTCTTCATTGCTTAAGAAATCTTGGATATCTGAAGGAAATTGTCATTCTGGTATCAACTGCCACTCCGAAGGAATATTTGAATTATTTGGAGGAAAGGCATTACCCATATATTGTGTCAGGAAATGATCATGTGGACTATGAAAAAGCCTTTCAGATCCTGCATGAGCAATATGGGTGTAAATACATGCGGACAGACAGTGGCGGAGGATTAACCAACAAATTATTAGAAAACGGACTTATTGATGAAATCAGTCTTGTGATATCACCATGTTTTGTAGGTAATAAAGAAAAACAACTATTTGATAACCTTCTGTTATCTGAAAAAGTTAATTTGGAATTGCAGGGAACAGAGAATGCAGAACATGGCTGTCTGTCATTGCGCTATGCTGTGAAAAATAAGGATTAGTGCAGCATACTTTAAAAAGTGTCTGTTGGGACAGTGTCCTAAAGGAAGCATAAGCTCATGGCTAGCGGCGGTGTTAAAGTAACGGCACTCGGCCCCAATATATAGTTGATATGCCCCTAAGCCTTTGAGGGCAAGGCGGTCAACCGCGCCTTTTCCGGTCCGCATACAGTCGTTCAATGAGGGTATCAAGCTCGGCAATGCGGCGGTGCTTCTCGGTGGTTCGTTTCTTCGCCGCCGTTTTCGGCTAATTCTAATTGATCCGAACTGTAAGGATAAGCAATTATCCGGGGCTAGTTAAGTATCTTAGAGAGGAAGATAAAGATAAGTAAACCAATTTTAAAGTTGTACCGAATAAAGCCTTCAAGAGGACAACATGCTTTTGAAGGCTTTATTGCTTACAATTACTTGGATTGTAACGCAAAAGCAGGCACCAAATCAATGAAAAATAGCCTATCCAGGCGACTGTTTCAGAAATATGGGCTTCCGCCAAGGGGATACCAGTGGGGTGCGACATCTTTTTTGCCCACTCAAGGCACGTTGAAGCAGCAATTCTGATGACGTATTGTGGTTTGGACAAGGAATAATAGGAGTCAACCACAACATGTAGTGGTTTGAGTACGAAAATTGGGTCAAAAACAGGCTAAAAAATACCGTTTTTTGACCCATTTAAATAGGGCATTTGACAGATGACATTTGATGTTTCGGGATTAAAAATCCATAGGGTGAGGTAGATTAGCACAGAACTTTATTGAATAGAGAAATTAAAAGTGATATAATCAGTTGCATAAGGAGGAGTTAAATATGTGTACATGTATTGCAGTAGTAGATATTACTTTATCTCATTTATAATGAAAAAAATTAAAGGAGGTAAAGGTATGGGTATGTTTTCTATATTTGTTATTGAGAGATTTCATTATCAACCAAACCAAAAATAATTGGTTATAATGAGCTCTTAAGATTAGTTCATTATAACCGGCAAGGAGAAGGTTATAATGAAACAGAAAAACCCGAAAAATACGCAAAATTTCATTACATCTAAAAAGCATGTAAAGGAAATATTAAAATATACGAATATCAATAAACAAGATAAAATAATAGAAATTGGGTCAGGAAAAGGACATTTTACCAAGGAACTTGTGGAAATGAGTCAACGGGTGAATGCTATAGAGATTGATGAAGGTTTATGTCATGCCACGAAAAAAGCAGTTGAACCTTTTCAGAATATAAAAGTTATTCATGAGGATATTTTGAAGTTTAGCTTTCCTAAAAATACAGACTATAAAATATTTGGTAATATTCCCTACAATATTAGTACTGATATTGTAAAAAAGATTGCTTTTGATAGTCAAGCGAAATATAGCTACCTTATTGTAGAGAGGGGATTTGCTAAAAGGTTGCAAAATACCCAACGAGCTTTAGGTTTGCTGTTAATGGTGGAAATGGATATAAAAATTCTTAAAAAAGTGCCACGAGCATATTTTCACCCTAAGCCTAATGTAGATTCTGTATTGATTGTACTTGAAAGGCATAAACCATTTATTTTAAAGAAGGACTACAAAAAGTATAGATTTTTCGTTTATAAATGGGTAAACAGGGAATATCATGTTCTTTTTACTAAAAATCAATTAAGACAGGCGCTGAAGCATGCGAATGTTACTGATCTTGATAAATTATCCAATGAACAATTTTTGTCTGTTTTCAATAGTTACAAATTATTTCAATAAATTAAAAATAATTAAGCGTTCTCTAACTTTAAGAGAACGCTTAATCTTATTACATTGAAAAATGCATTCTATTATTTTCAATTATTATGATATAACATAACTATCATTTTACTTATTTGCATATTTGCACGAAAATATAGTTATCGACGACTATTCTGATAATAGCAACTAATATAGTCAATGATAACTCAAAATTTATTGATATAGTAGGTATATGTGCAACTAATTAGGGAAGATTTTAGCTTGCCATTTCTGAAACAGCTAAAACAAGTATTGCGTAAAGAATGCGCCAGTCTTCCCATGGACTTAAAATGCTTGCTTGGGGCACACATAAAACCCCTTGAACAATCTATTGACAGAGTTGAAGGACTGTCGGAGATTCTAAGACGAAGTAATCCTAAAATGGCTCTATGCCATACAGATATTCATAATTGGAACTTGATGCAACGGGATGAGCAGTTAGTTCTAATTGACTGGGAAGGCTTGAAATTGGCTCCAGTAAAAGCTGATCTCATGTTTTTTGTTGATAAGCCATATTATGATGTATTTATGAACATATACCTGAAATTACACAAAGATTTTTTAATCAATACGGATGCTTTGTTATTCTATCATATTAGACGTAAACTAGAAGATATATGGGAGTTTATTGAACAACTTTTATATGACAATCAAGAGGATAAGGAAAGAAATGAAACTATAAAAGTTCTTGATGGTGAACTGAATAACTTAGTGTTTTGAAAAAAGAATAACGTATTATTAAGCTAAATAATATTGGAGAAGAAAATGAATAAACAAGAATTACATCAAATTGCTTTCAGTATAATTAATCATAAAAAGTTACGGAACTTTGGAACTTCAGGGCATGTTGCGTGCGCGTTGGAGACAAATAGCGGTAACATCTTTACAGGAATATGCATTGACTTGCCCTGTTCTATTGGCTTATGCGCTGAACAGTCAGCTATTGCTGAAATGGTAAAGAACAATGAAACTGCAATCAAAAGGATTATCGCTGTATTTGAAGATGGGAGTATACTTCCACCATGTGGAAGGTGCAGAGAGTTTATTGCACAGATAGATAATCAAAATATAGAGACCCAAATTGTATTACCTGAAATGGAAGAAGTGTTGCTGAAAGATTTATTACCAGAAAGGTGGGATGGCAAATGGAACTGAAAAAGATAACTAGCAGGGTCTTTTATTATCCACATCAACCAGAAACTGATAGGCCTATGTTGGCATACTTAAATGGAGATAAAATTGCACTTGCCATTGATGCAGGAAATTCAGCAGACCATGTTGATGAATTTTATAAATCCCTAGAAATCGAGGACCTAAAGAAGCCAGATTTTACTGTCATCACTCATTGGCACTGGGACCATACCTTTGGAATGCATAAAATTCACGGATTGTCCATTGCACACCATAAAACCAACGAGTTTTTGAAACAGGAAAGAGCCAAACTATCTGACAGTGCATATATAAAATTTTTGATAAATGATGATGAGTGCCTAGCTAGAGAATATGTAGATAATAAAAGAATTATTGCCGTTCTATCGGATATCCAATTTGAAAAAGAGCTTACCCTTAATCTCGGTGGAATAACCGCAATGATTTTTCATACGGTTTCACCCCATTCGGAAGATACGGTGCTTATCTATATTCCTGAGGAAAAAATATTGTTCTTGGGAGATTCAACAAGCGAGGATTTCTACAATGATGGGTATATGGATAAAGAAAAATTAATGTCATTAACAAATTTGATAGAAAGTTTCGACTGTAAGTATTGTATTTTAAGTCATGCAGAGCCTCTAACTAAATCAGATTTATTAGATTACTTAAAATCCATTCTAAAATAATAATCCATGAGGTGTATTGATATGTTCCCATCTACCGATAGCCCCAAAAACGCAGTGGATATGTTCCCGAGAACGGACACACTCAAATGACATTCATTCTATCCTCTCAAGCCATGTTGAGACTATAGCGTTGATACAAAAGATATAAATTTAGAAATCCTGCATTTTAAGCAGTTTTATAAGCATTTTGTCTTCGATAAAGATGAAGAAGGATACGTCAAAAAGACCCAAAAAAACTACATGGATGTAAGAGTAGTTTTGCAACTGGTATGAGGAGACACAAAGAAAAATATAATAAGATAAAACCCATTTTACACTTTCTACAAGAGTAGCTTAAATAAGGCTGCTCTTTTTTTATTTCAAAGAAAGGAGGCAGGAATGAATTTTGATTATTTTTATAATAGGCAATCTGAGATGTATAACTTCATTAGGTTACCTATGGTATTAATGGAAGATGAAGTTTTTGAGAGCATTTCTATTGAAGCTAAAGTTTTGTATTCATATATGCTTAATCGAATGGGTCTTTCATATAAAAATGGCTGGATAGATGAAGACGGAAAAGTCTTTATTTATTACACAATTGAAAGCATAAAAGATCAATTTAATTGTGCAAGTGAAAAAGCGAATAAATTAATAGCTGAGCTTGATATTAAATCAGGAATAGGACTGATTGAAAAGAAAAGACAAGGACTGGGAAAGCCTAACAGAATTTATGTTAAAGACTTTATGAGCATATTTAATAATATGGAATTAAAAAATCAAGAAGTTCGAAAAACAAAATTCCAGAAGTTCGATAATCGAAATTCAAGAGATTCGAATATCGAAAGTCAAGATTTTCGAAAATCGGAAGGTAACTATAACAATATTAGTAATAATGAGTTAAGAAAGAATGATTTTAGTAAGGGACAAAAGCCTTATGGAATATATAAAAACATATTTTTGACTGATGAAGAATACAAGGACTTAACAAATGAGTTAGGAAGTAGAATTAGTGACTACATTGATAGGTTGTCGTCATATATGAAAGCAAATAACAGAGTGTATCAAGATTACAAGGCAACGATAATCAATTGGTATCTTAATGATCAGGCAAAAAACATTAATGATAATACAACAAGGAAAATGAATTACGATATAGGAGAGAGTTTATGAAGAACTTAAAAGATTTTGTATTAAGAGAAAATGATATTGAAAGAAATGGACATATTTATTGTAAGGTATGTGATAAAAGAGTCGATGGAGAATTACTTGACCTTGGCTTTACAAAGTTTATTCCCAGAATTAAATGTGAATGTGAAATAAAAAGAGATAAGGAAAATGAAGAAAGAGAAAGACTAATGAAAATATCATCGCTAAAAAGAGATTGTTTCTCATCGCCACTCCAACACCAATATAATTTTGAGAGATTCTTAAATGAAAAAGGTCAAGCTTACAAGGTTGCTTACAATTATGCTAAAAGTTTTGAACAAATGAAGGAAGACAATGTTGGACTTTTATTTTATGGAGATGTTGGTAGTGGGAAAACTTACCTTGCTTGTGCAATAGCAAATGAATTAATCGAAAGAACACAAGTTAGAGTTAAGATTTTGAATTTATCTCAGGTAATAAATCAAATACAAAAATCTGCATTTAAGGTTGATTCAAACGAAATTATAGATAACCTATCAAATATTCCATTGTTAATATTAGATGACCTTGGAATTGAAAGGGATACATCTTATGCAAGAGAACAAGTATATAACATTATAAACTCAAGATACTTAAAGGGTAGGCCGACAATTTTTACTACAAACTTATCATTGGAAATTATTCAAAATCCAAACATTGACCTTGAGTATCAGAGGATATATTCAAGAATACTTGAAATGACAATACCAGTTAAAGTTACGGGAGAAGATTTTAGAAGAAAAATCCATCAAGAGAAGTTAAGAAAATACAAAGAATTACTTTTATATGGAGGTGGAATAGATGATTAATGAAGAAGTATCCAGGTCAAGTCTTAATCTTGAAGTAAGACTTGCAAAAGCAACAAGTAAAGCAATTCTTGATGCCTTAAAGAAAGTACACAAGCAAATAGAAGAACAAGGAGGCTTAAAAAATGTAATAAAAAATAACGGAGAAGAAGTAAAGCTAAAAGATATGGTTAAAAAGGGACAGTTAGAAGAAATTAATCTAAAAGATCCTGAGTTAAAAGAACTAAAGAAAATTTTAAATAAACATGGAGTGAAGTTTTCTATTATGAAAGATAAGGAAACTGGCAACCACTCTGTGTTTTTTTAATCTAAGGATATAAAAGTTATGGAACACGCCTTTAAAAAAGCAGTTAAGGCTTCTGAAAGAAAGGCCGATAGAAAAGATTCAATAACGAAGACTATAAATAAGTTTAAAGATATGGCTAAGGATACCATTAGTAAAGATAAAGTTAAAAATAAACATAAGGAGCAAAGCTTATGATAAGTAATTTAAAAACATTTGAAAATAAAAATTTTGGGAAACTCACTGTTATAGAAAAAGACGGTGAGTTTTTCTTTATAGCTAATGAAGTAGCAACTATGTTAGGATATGTCAATCCGAGGAAAGCTGTTTATGACCATGTAGATGAGGAAGATAAGGGTGTAACGAAATGGAACACCCCTGGAGGAATACAGAATATTTCAATAATTAACGAATAAGGCTTGTATTCACTTATCCTTTCATCAAAACTACCACAAGCAAAAATATTCAAAGCTTGGGTAACTAGAGAAGTTTTACCGAGCATTAGAAAAAATGGAGGATATATAGCTGGTCAAGAAAAGAAAACTAACGAAGAGCTACTTGCAGATGCAATTCTTGTAGCCAATAGAATTATTGCCGAAAGAGAAGAAGAGATTGAAGAATTAAAACCAAAGGCAGATTATTATGACAAATTAGTAGATTATAACCTACTTACAAACTTTAGAAATACTGCCAAAGAGTTAGGAATACCACAAAATCAATTTATAAGTTTTTTAATGGATAAGGGATTAATTTATAGAGATAAGAAAAAGAAACTCTTGCCATATGCAGATAAGAACAAGGGATATTTTGAAGTAAAGGAATGGGTTGATCCACTAGGTACACTTGTAGGAATACAAACATTTATAACACCAAAGGGAAGACACTACCTACTAATTTTATTAGATAGTGAAGGTTTCTACGATGAATAAGATATTAGAAGCCATTCTTTCTGATATTAAAAACCTAATTAAAATAGACAACCCAAAGAAATTTATATTATCAAACATTCCTTATATATCATTCTTCTACATTGGAAATATCTTTTCTAAGCAAATAAATTCTTATGTAGGAGGAGATATTATTGATAGAATAATGGTAGGAATTTCTGATATAGGAACTTTATCTTATATACCAAGTATTAATCCAAGGGACTTGTTAGTAGGTATATCAGTTGCTGCTACTGTTAAGCTAATTGTTTATAGTAAAGGTAAAAATAAAAAGAAATATAGGCAAGGCAAGGAATATGGATCTGCAAGATGGGGAGAAAGCAAGGATATTGCTCCATACATTGACCCTAAGTTTGAAAACAATGTTCTTATAACTAATACCGAAAGACTAACAATGAACTCAAGACCTAAAAACCCTAAATACGCTAGAAATAAAAATGTATTAGTAATAGGTGGTTCTGGATCAGGTAAAACAAGATTTTATGTAAAGCCAAATCTAATGCAAATGCATTCTTCCTATGTAGTAACAGATCCTAAAGGAACACTTGTGTTAGAGTGTGGAAAAATGCTTTATGAAAATGGATATAACATAAAGATATTAAACACAATAAACTTTAAAAAATCTATGAAATACAATCCCTTTGCTTATTTGAGAAGTGAAAAAGATATTTTAAAGCTTGTTCAAACAATTATTGCCAACACCAAGGGAGATGGAGAAAAGGCAGGAGAAGATTTTTGGGTAAAGGCTGAAAAGCTATATTACGCTGCTCTCATCGGTTATATCTATTATGAAGCACCAGAGGAAGAAAAGAACTTTAAGACGCTTTTGGATATGATTGACGCAAGTGAGGTCAGAGAAGATGACGAAACCTATATGAACCCCATTGATAGGCTTTTTGAGGCTCTTGAAAAGAAAGACCCAAGTCATTTTGCAGTTAAGCAATATAAGAAATATAAGCTGGCAGCAGGAGTAATAGAATTAAGGAGAACACTTAATCACTGTTTTAGTGAAATATGTACTTCTTAATTCTTTTTTATTTAAGAAATTAAGAGGAAGGAGGAAAAAGTGAGGAATTTTGAAAAGATAACAGCACTCTATGAGAGATTAAGTCGAGATGATGAACTTGAAGGAGAAAGTAACTCAATCGTTAATCAAAAGAAAATCCTTGAAGAATATGCAAGTAAGAATAATTTAACCAACATTATCCATTTTACAGATGACGGAATAAGCGGGACACAGTTTGATAGACCAGGTTTTATGGAAATGATGAATGGAGTAAATACTGGAAATATCGGTTGTATCATCGTAAAGGATATGAGTAGACTCGGCAGAGATTATCTCAAAGTCGGTCAATGTATGGAGATATTAAGACAAAAGGGCGTAAGACTGATTGCTATCAATGACAATGTAGACAGCTTTTACAGAGAAGATGATTTTACCCCTTTTAGAAACATTATGAATGAATGGTATGCAAGAGATACTTCAAGAAAAATACAATCTACATTTAGATCAAAAGGAGAAAGCGGAAAGCATACGGCAAGCACTCCACCTTATGGCTACATCAAAGATGAAAAAGACAAAGATAAGTGGGTTGTAGATGAAAAAGCAGCACAGATAGTAAGACGAATATTTAATCTTACAATGGACGGAGCAGGACCATACAAAATAGCAAAGATACTGGAAGCAGATAAGATAGATATACCCGCTTATCATCAGCAAAAAATGGGATATGGATTACATCAAAGCAAAAACTTTGAATATCCTTATCGTTGGTGTAGTTCTACAATTGCCAGTATCTTAAAGAAAAAAGAATACTTAGGGCATACAGTTAACTTTAAAACAAGAAAGCATTTCAAAGACAAGAAAAGTAAATATGTATCCGAAGATAAATGGCTCATCTTTGAAAATACTCACGAAGCAATCATAGACCAAGAAACCTTTGATAATGTACAAAGAATACGAGGGAATGTAAAAAGGTATCCAGATGGTTGGGGCGAATATCATCCATTAACAGGACTGATGTATTGTGCAGATTGTGGAAGCAAGATGTATGTTCATAGGACAAATAACTATAAGAATATTCCTTATTATGTTTGTAGTAATTATAAGAAAGTGCCTTGCGGAACGCTATGTCCATCAGCTCACAGGATAAAAGCAGAAGTAGTCTTAAACCTTATCCAAGAAACATTAAAAGATATAAAAAATTATATTGATGAAGATAATGAAGTCTTTACCCGTTCCATTCAAAATGAAATGGAAGAAAAGGAAAAAGTAGAAATAGAAAAACAAAGAGTAAGGCTAATTAATAATAAGTCGAGGATACAAGAGTTAGAAAGGCTTATGTGCCGTATTTACGAGGATATGATACTAGAAAAAATACCAAGTAGTAGATATGAGATACTTAATAGCCAATACGAAATAGAGCAAAGAGCTCTAAGTAAAGAGATTGAAGACTTGGAGCTTGTAATATCAAGATATGAAAATGAAACAGATAGGGTAAGAAAATTCATATCCATTATTAGTCGTTATGAAAACTTTAATGAACTTACAAACACAATGATAAATGAATTTGTAGAGAAGATTATCATTCATGAAAGGGATAGAAAAGGCAGTCAAACATCAAAGCAAAAGATAGAAATATATTTTAACTTCATCGGAAATTATGAAGTTCCAAAAGAAGAATTAAGCGAAGAAGAACGATCAAAACTTGAGGAAGAAGAACGAAAAATTAATGAGAGAAGGGACAGACTTCATCAAAATTATCTAAAGCGTAAAGCAAATGGAAAACAACAGGAGTATGAGGAAAGGTATAAGGCAAGGAGAGAACAGAAAAAACTAAAAAACTTAAAAAACAGGAATACCAATAAGATAGTAAACTAATTTTCCCACTATTAATTGATATTCTAAAAAAATATTAACCATTTTTTGCAAGATGATTTTAGTATTGCTGAAATGATGAGACTGTTAGATAATATGAGATATATTTATTGTTAATAAAACCTTGAAGAACAGTACGAATAAAAGAGATAAGAAAATATTTTTCAAGATATAAAAAACTATCTTTTTTTGTATTACAATCGTTATATATTATATAAGGCTATTTTAGAGGTAGGAGAATTGTTAGATATGAGCATAGATTTTTTTCTTGTCTGTCGCATTAGAAATGGTGATGATAAGGCTGCAGAAATAATAATTCGAAAATATTATAAGAAAGTCTTTGACTACTGCAAGTATCATTCCGAGAATATACATACAGCCGAAGATTTAACACAAGAGGTATTTTTGATTTTTTTAAAGAAAATTGATCAATATAAACATAGGGGTAAACTTTTAAACTATTTATATACGATTGCTCGCAATAAGTGTATTGATGAGAGAAAAAAAGAAAGTAATAAAGATATTTCAATTGAATGTATTGACTATGAGGTATCATCAAGTTTTAATGAATCCGAAAGAACAATAGAATATTTATATGTTAGGCAAGCGGTTGAAAAACTACCATCAGATATTAGAGAAGTTATAATCATGTATTATTTTCTTGATATGAAACAGCGAGAAATTGCTGATATATGTGGCATTTCATTAGAACTTGTAAAATACAGACTGAAGAAAGGTAAAGAAATGATAAAAAAGTATCTGGGAGGTGAAATATGAAAAAGATGAATTTTTTTGAAGATAGACTAGAAAAAATTCTCAAAAATATGAATAAACAAAATGAGCAGAAACCGTCTAAGGAAGCGATAGATAGTTTAGTTCTCAAAGCTAGAGAATTGATCAATAGCAAAGACAATGAAAGTAGAATTGGATTTATTGAATTTATTATTTTACAAGTCAAAATCATGAAAAAAGAGTGGTGGCTTGCACAAGCATTTTTGCTTTTTATTGCAGCAAAATGGTTATCTATTTCGGATGGCGAAGCTTATGTACAAAGAGGATTAAGCATAATAGCCTCATTGTTTATTATACTTGTAATTCCTGAGTTATGGAGGAATATTGAGAATAAATCAATAGAGATTGAGGAAACTTCAATTTTTAATTTGCGAAAAATATATGCAGCTAAACTTATAGCTTTTGGTTTTGTTGATACTACTATTTTGACACTATTTTGTATTTATGCTGTGCAAATGCAAGAAATCATGTTTGCAGATATTTTAAAGCAATTTATATTTCCAATTATGATTGCTTCAATGATTTGTATGAAGGCATTTTCTGGAAGAAAATATTTTAACCAACTTATAACAATGATTATATGTGTTGCTGCAAATATGGTTTGGATGATAATTGTATTAAACGAGAATATCTATTTAAAAATAACTCCTTTTGTTTGGGTGGTGATGTTTAGTACAAGTATCTTATTAACAATTTATTATATTAGAAAAGCCTTACACAATAACATTAGACAGTTGGAGGTAAAAATCAATGAGTTTAGTTTTGAATAAAGTAAAAAAAAGTTTTGGAAATATGAAGGCTGTTGACAATGTTTCTATTGAAATGGAAGAAGGTCTATATGGATTACTTGGTTCAAATGGTGCAGGCAAGACTACGCTTATGAGAATGATATGTACCGTTTTGAAGCCTACAGAGGGTTCTATATGTTATGATGGTATGGATATATTTAATATGGATGCTCAATATAGGGATATTATAGGATATCTTCCACAAGAATTTGGATTTTATCCTAATCTTAGCGTAAAAAAGTATCTTGCCTATATTGCTTCGTTAAAAGGTTTAAAGAGTAAAGTTGCAGAAAGACGTATTGATATTTTACTAGAAACAACGGGAATGAAGGAACATTCGCTTAAAAAAATGAAAGAACTATCCGGAGGAATGAAGAGGCGTGTAGGTATTGCTCAAGCATTATTAAATGATCCTAAAATACTTATACTTGATGAACCTACGGCTGGACTTGATCCAATTGAAAGGATAAAATGTAGAAATTTATTAGGTGAACTTGCAAAAGGTAAGATTGTACTTTTATCTACACATATTGTTTCCGATATAGAAGCTATTGCCAAGAAAGTATTTGTCATGAAGGAAGGGAAAATTATAAAAGAAGGTACAGTTGAAGAATTGTGTTCAAACATTCCTTGTAAGGTTTGGCTGTATTGTTTAAATACTGATGAAGCAGAAGAATTTATCAGTAGATTTAAAAGTTCTATCAGTGCAATAAATAATAATGGGAAATATACAGAACTAAGAATTTTATCAGAAAATAAGCCTAATGAAAATGCTAGGCGTGTTGATGCCACACTTGAAGATTTGTTTTTCTATTACTTTGGGATAGAAGGTGGAAATAAATATGATTAAACATGAAATTAATATAGTATTTAGTAATCGTATAAATAGGCTTGTATTACTATTTTTATTGGTCATAGCAGTCGTTTTAAGCATATTTGCTGTTTGGAGTGTAAGCTATGTTGACAAGGATGGAAATACACATAATGGGTTATTTGCTGCAAGGCAATTAACTGAAGCTAAAGCTGAATATGCAGGGAAGTTAAACTCTGATATTTTTGAAGATATAGTAAATACAGATAAGCAAATTAAATGTGAATATGGAAACAAAATTCCAGAGAACATATACGCTAATAATATACAAAAATATATGGATATAAAAGATTTTATGGTTAGCACTATATCTTATGGAGGGGATATAGACTATACAAGATTTGATACATTAGATTCAGATATGGCAAGAAATATGTATGCTATAAGAGATGATAACATTGTTCACTTAATCGACGAATATGGAACTACAGAGGAGAAAATAGAGTTTTTGAAGAAACAATATTCAAAGCTTGTTACTCCATTTGATTACGCACCTGCAGATTCATGGATTACTATGGGGCTATATGCAACAACATATGCAATAATATTGATTATATCTATATCATTTATTACATCTGGAATATTTTCTGAAGATTTCAAACTGAAAGCAGAGTCTGTATTCTTTAGTACAAAATTAGGTAGAAGCAGGGGGACTAAGACTAAGATAGTAACAGGATTGTTTATGGCTACAATTATTTATTGGGGAGCAATGCTTATTCTTTCAATTATATCCTTTGCATTTATGGGTGTAAGTGGAGCTAATTCACCAATTCAAATTGAATATAGTTATTGCATGTACAACTATACATTTTTAGAAAGATATTTTGTTATTATGCTTGCGGGTTATGTAGGGAGTTTGCTTTCAAGCGTGTTGACAATGCTTGTATCAGCTAAAACACATTCACCACTTATAAGCTTATGCGTTCCTATGATATTATTTGTGGTCTCTCCATTTATTGGTAGAGTATTACCGTTTGATGGCTTTTTCAACATAACACCGGATCAGTTAATAAATGTATATAACTGTATTAAGATACCTTTATTGTATCAATTTTTAGGGAATGTAGTTATGCAGATACCTATGATAATAGTGATGTATTCGATTATTGTAATAATAACGATTCCATTTATTTATTCAACATTTAGCAAATGTTGTCAAAACTAAGTTTCTAAATAATCAGCTAAAAAGTGGTATGTAGCTTGTTGCAGTGCCAATTAGGGATCCTATATGCATATATTGAGCATAGTAGCAAGCGAATATTGTAAATATAACTGATTATTGGGAATATAAATTAACTCAACAAAGGAGGAAAAAAACAATGAAGATTATTAATGATTCAACAGGAACACCTGTACTTAGAAGAGCAGGATGTGTATGCGACAGTGGTTGGAAAAGTACAAGAGGTCCATGGCAACCATTTTGGAATTGCAACTGTAGCTGTATAAAAGGAAATACAGAGAATAACAATGCTAATTTTAAAAAGGCAAAAGATGCTTAACAGTTTAATTATTCTAAAATAGCTTAATACTGGCGGGGGATGGCTGTAGTTTACAGAAACTATCCTCCGCCGTAATAACATGATAACGATAGGAGGATTAAGGGATGAATGTTCAAAAATATGGCATGATATTTCAAACAAAAGATAACAAATATTATTATGACACTGCGACAGGTAAGGTTGTTTTATGTGATGACTCAGAAGTAGAAATTATTGATAGAATCTTGTCTGGCGAAACAAGTTTAAAAAACGAGTGTTCAAATAATAAAGTTTTTGGAGAGTTTGTAAGACAAGAAAATCTATTTAATGAGAATAGTTCTTGGGATTTTGTAATTCCTACACGAGAAGAATTCGAAGATTCAGTAAAAGGAAAGTGTGAACAGATAGTACTTGAACTGACTGAAGCTTGTAATTTAAGATGTGGATATTGCATATACAATGATCATCATCCAGATCATAGAGGATTTTCTAATAAGACAATGAACTTTGATATAGCAAAGAAAAGCATTGACTATTTAATGAAGGAGTATGATGGGGATGAATTTGCCCTTACATATTATGGAGGAGAGCCGTTAGTTGAGTTTGAGCTTATGAAAAAAACCATTGAATATTTTAAAGATAATTATCCTAAAGTGAAAAAGAGTTTCGGATTTACGACTAATTTAACTCTCATTACAGATGATATGATAAGCTATTTTAGTCAGTTGGAAGATTTAGAGATTGTTTGTAGTTTAGATGGACCCCAAAAATTCCATGATAAATATAGATGTAATATTAGTGGAACAGGTTCATATGAAGTTGCGACCAAAAATTTCTGTAAACTCTTAAAAAACTTTTATAATCCTGATAATAGAAGGACATTGATGATAAATTGCGTTATTACACCACCGTATACAAAGGAGAAGTTAAATAAAATAAGTGATTATTTTAGGACTGAACTAGGAGTACCAAAAGAAATAAACATAAATTATTCGTATGTAGATGTAGGTGATATGGTATTTGATTATGACAAAAATAATGTAGTGGAAGAGAATAAGAATTTAGAAATTAGTCCGCTTGAAGGTATTGCAGTTGAAGATTTTGAAACCAATGGTGTTTCGTCTGAATATTTCGGATTGATCAATAAAGAACTTGTAAGGGTTGCCGATAGAATAAAATCAGATGATATAATAGATAGGTCGTTTCTACATGGAAACTGTTTGCCGGGACAAAGACGATTATACGTGACGACACAAGGAGATTTTAGACCATGTGAAAAAGTTGGAAATATTCCTCCGTTAGGGAATTGTTTTGATGGATATGATTATGATAGGATCTACAAAATTTATATTGATGAATATGCGAAAAATTATCGTAAAAAATGCAATAATTGCTGGGCAAGGATGATGTGTGGCGTTTGTTATGAGAGTTCAATAACTACAGACGATTCAAATAGGTATGAAACTGATGGAATGTGCGATACATCGAGACGAATCGTAAAAGATATGTTCGTTAATTATTTTACAGTATTTGAAAGAGATCCTGAAAGATTAAAAAAAGCAATGTCAGAAATCGAGTTTAGATGATAAAGATATATGATAATGAAGAAAAAGGATGTAACTACAAAAGGATTGTTTTTAAATATTCTTTGGTCATTAAAAAGGGTATATTGTTACAGTAAAAGATATTTTATATGTTTGTGTATAGATTCAATATTGAGTGGAATGACTCCCATTATTCTACTATTAATAATACAAAAGGTAATTGATTGCATACAGTATAGAACTGGAGATTTTCGAGCTGTCATTATATGGATGGTATTTTTATCATGTTTCGAATTATTATCAACGATATTTCAAATCTTCACACAACTTAAGATAGAAAATTATGAGTTGCAATTTGATGCTTATTTTCAAGAAAATATATTAACTAAAGTTTCTTTACTGGACTGTAAAGATTTTGAAAGAAGTAAAACATATGATCTTATTAACAGGACACAGTATGATGCTAATGCTGGGATTTTAGGAAGTGTAAAGACATTGTTTTCTTTAGTTTCATCTGTAATTAGTACAATCTCTTATATGATAATTATTCTAAAATATAATATTGCAATATTTTTCATAGTAATTGTTCTACCCATAGTAAGATATTTATTTGAGAAAAAATATAATTTATTAGAGTATGAGGTAGAAAAACAAAATACAGAAAAATTAAGAAAGTGTTCATACATATCCCACATATTAACTAATGCCGAACATTTTAAAGAAATTAAGATGTTTAATTTATTTAACTTTTTTATAAGAAAATATAAAAATATCAAGAATATATGTAATATAGAATTTATTAAATTACATAACAAAAGAGCAATAACATATGGGATAATATCTTTGGTTGAATTATTAGTAGATTTTATGATTACAGTATTTATAATTATCCAAGCTTTTAATCATATTATCTCAATTGGTTTTTTTGTATTATATAATAACTCAATTGATAGCCTAAAAGGCAGCGTTTTATCAATGTTCTCGCAACTTTCATTTTTGTACAAAAATTCTGCAATGATTGAACAAATCAAAGAATTTTTTAATATTGAAGAAGAAGATATTAATAAGGATGGGATTGTTATAGGCGAAATTAATACAATAAAATTTAAAGGGGTTTCATATCAATATCAAAATCAGAATGAGTATGTATTAAAAGATATTAACTTAGAAATAGAGGCGGGGAAAACTTATATAATTATGGGTAATAACGGCTCAGGGAAATCAACTTTAATGAAAATAATCATGGGTATATATAATGATTATGAAGGTGAAATATTAATTAATAACATTGATAGGAGAAATATAAATTTAGATTCATATAGAAATAAAGTTGGAGTGCTATTTCAAGATTATATAAAGTATGAAACAAGTATTAGTGACAATATTAGATATGGTAAAATTGATGCTAATTATAAAAAAGATGATATTGATGAAGTAATGGGAAAAGTACAACTCAATGATTTGATATTGAAGAAAAATCAACAGCTTGGATATCAATTTAATGAAGGATTGCAATTATCAATTGGTCAGTGGCAAAAAATTGCACTTGGTAGAACATTGGTAAGTGATAGAGATTTATATATTTTTGATGAACCGAATGCATCAATTGATTTGGTTTCAGAAAATGCTATATTTAATACAATTGCTGAAGATTCAAAAGAAAAAATTAAAATTGTAATTGTACATAGATTTAATAAAATAGTTGAAAGTGCTGATTTTATTATAACTGTAGATAATGGTCATATTATTGAGATTGGTAACCATAATGAGTTAATTAAAAATAAGGGGTTATATTATAACCTCTACAAATTACAGAATGATGTGGTGTCGGATAATGCTGATATTAAAGGTGGAGTAAAGTGTTAAAAAAATATGCTTAAGTGTTTTTGTGGGTATAATAACAGGTTACCTACTTATATTGAGAAATACTATAAACCTTTAGGTTTATCACAACATAGACTTGGTAAAAAAGTAGGGATATCAAGGACAAGTATAAACAAAATAGAAACAGGAAAAACGATTACAAGTCTAAAAACTGCTAACGATATAGCAAATGCTTTAGGAGTTTGTATGTATAAGATTTTTGATTTAGATGGAAAAGAAACATATAAGTGTCATAGTCATAATTGTTGTTAAAAATTATATGACTATATTTAGTAAAATGGAGGTGGTGTTGATGAACTACAAAAATCCTCAGAGGTATAAGAACGGAGATGGACTTTGCTTCTAAGTATATTTAATAATGAATATAAAACAGCAGAAAGTGAGGTTAATATGATAAAAAAATTGTTGTCTATATTATTGGTATTGGCGTTTATCTTGGTAATGCCTATATATGCGTTTGCGGATGAGAGTTCTATTGACGGAATTAGAAGCTTGAAAACTGAAGAAGAGTTAATTGAGTATGCAACGAATATATTTCCAGAGCATTTGCATGCTTTAGTAGAAGTTGGAGATTTAGATGGTTATGAAGATTATTCTTTAGGAGAACCTTTCACAGTATTTAATGTTGTGGAAAATACTAACTCAAGCTGTTTTCCAGTATTACAAAATGAAAAAATAGTTGCTATACTTGAAATTTCAGAAAATAATGGAGAATATAATTCCTCTCTATCTGTTTCTTTTGCTAAAGAATTGGAAGATATTTTGAATAGTAATAAGATGAAAGATTTTGTTTTATTGACAGATGGAATTCACTTACAGGCTTTTAATGGAGAAGATTCTATTGAAATTTTCAACTTATATAATGATGGAACTGAAGTTCGAGAATTATCTTCTAAGCTTTCTTTATCATTATCGTCATTATATAGTGTTTTGCCGAAGAGTGATTTAAAAAAAGAATTAAAAGAAGATGTTTATTTAGCTAAGAGTCAATATCCTGAAGGACCTAAATCATATAGAACGTTAGGTGTGCGTGGAGTTTCTCAGGGAGGTCATGATTGGTGCTGGGCAGCGACTTGTGCTGCAATGATTAACTATAAAAAGGGAAAATCTCTTTCAGCATCTGATGTTGCTAAGTATGTATTTCCAAATAATCCTGAACAAGGAGGGACATGGAGTGCTATAAAAAAAGCATATAACCATTGGGGATTATATCCTTCTCAAACTGGCGTTATTAGTTTTAGAAATGTTAAAAGTGATATCAACTCGAATAAACCAATGCATTTAGGATTGAAAAGACACTCAGTTGGGTTAATTGGATATGAAGATTGGGTTGGTTCACCTGATGGAAACAATGGTAGAATACTGATATTATTAGAGCCTAATGGCGGTGTTCATAAGAGTGTAAGGTTAAATTCTTATGGTAATTTCACTTATAAATTAGGTGGAGGAGACAATGCATGGCAATATACAAGAAGGTTTTAGCTATATTGCTTTGTGCTTTTATGATTCCGGTTATGTTTTTACTAGCAAGCTG
This sequence comes from Anaerococcus kampingae, assembly GCF_046365475.1. Taxonomy (NCBI): domain Bacteria; kingdom Bacillati; phylum Bacillota; class Tissierellia; order Tissierellales; family Peptoniphilaceae; genus Anaerococcus; species Anaerococcus kampingae. The sequence goes on along the minus strand of NZ_JBGMEF010000009.1, from coordinate 9,453 downwards.
TGGTAAAGAGTCAGTATCAGAAAAGAAAGGAGATATAGAATTTCCTGTCGATGATAAGGGATATCCACAAAACAATGTGGTAATGATAAACAACAAAGCTTATCCTATAGATCTTGTAGGAGAATCACATATGGGTTCTGAAATAGAAGTTAAAATGGATCAAGATAGCGATATTGTTGAGATTGTTCTTCCTCAACGTCTTCCTATTAATTATTGGAGCCTTGATGAAAAAGAAAATTTGAATTTAATTTCATATATTATGACTGATTTTCCAATAAAAAATGAGAATATGGTCGAAGGCCCATCAGCAGCTGTACAAAAATTTGTGCTTAATGTTGCCAGAGAAGAAACTTCAGAAATTTTACTAAAGTGGGCAAATGTAGATGAAGTGGATAAGTTATTTAAGGATAAAAAAGAGGACTATCTATTGAAAATTGTAGTATCTTATTAGGAGAATTTTTGTCACAAAGGCGACTAGAAAATAACAATTCTGGTTGCCTTTTGGTACTTATTTTAGGAAACTATAAAGAAATAGAAATACCCAAAATAAATTGAACACAATATTCTAGGGATACTTTTTCAAAGTTATGAAAAAGTAATTTCAAAATAATTGTGTTATTAGAACTATAGTAATTGTAGAAATAAATGAAAATTACAATCTAGAGATAGCGTAAAAATTAATTAAGTGATAGCTTAATAACTTAAGTAAATTAGAAGTTTATATGTAGAATCTTATAAATAAAGATTAATTAAAATAAAACGATATAATACTGGTAAAATTCTGAAAGAAAGTACAAGGTTAAGAAATGATAGTTTGAATACTTTAGAAAAAGTAGCCGAAGCCGTTGAACTAAGTATAGAACAAGGCGAATATAAAGCTACTAGCTTTTTAAACTAATTATTAGAGATAGCAGAAATGTTATCTCTTTTTTAATACAAGAAAGGATACAAGTGACTCTGCCTATGATGATAAATGACTTATAGTTATATAAACTTAATATCATTATTTAATGTCAAAAGTATTTGACATTAAAAGAGTAAGGGTATATAATAATGTCAAAAGTATTTGACATAAGGAGGTCAATATGAATCTTATAAAATTTATTGAATCACATCAAATGTTTGGTATAGGTTTACTATGGTTATTTCTGGTTACTTCACTAGTATGTACCTTAATTATGATAGTAACCTTAATTAAAAAAGGAGATGAAAGAAAGGGATATGTTGTAAGAAAATCTGGATTAACTGCATTAGTGGTAGGGATAATATTCCTAATTTTAAACATAATTTGGAACATTTTCTTTGAGCAAAATTCTAGTATAGGATTTGAAGATAATCCGATAATTTATGTCGGTATAATATCAATAGCCTTTAATATTTCCTACCTAATTAATATGAGGAAGTATAGGTAAGACAAATGAAAAATCACATCAAAGAATTTAGAACCGATAAAGGATTGTTGCAACAAGAATTAGCAGATATATGCGGAGTCACTAGACAAACTGTTAATGCTATTGAAAATAATAAGTACGATCCAACTCTTGAACTTGCTTTTAAATTAGCAACAGCTCTTGAGACCACTGTAGATGAATTATTCATTTATGAATAAAAATATTGAGTAAAATTTTCTTAAAGTGCCTATGATTTTAGGCACTTTTTTCATATCTGATTTTAGGAGATGGTAATATAATATTTTTAATAATGAAACTTTGAAAGGGATAGCAGAAATGTTATCTCTTTTTTAATACAAGAAAGGAATTATATATGAAAAATTTAGAACAAATAAGACAAGAATCAAAAGACATAAAAGATAAAATAGACGATACAGAAGAAAGATTAAGGCAACTAAAAAATCAAGAAAAGAAGATATTAAAACAAGACGTAGTAAAAAGAAGAAAAGAAAGAACACATAGGCTCATAACAAGAGGAGCAATCTTAGAAAGCCTTATAGAAAATGCAGAAGAACTAACAGATGAAGAAATAAAAATCCTATTAGAAGAAGCAACAAAGACAAAAGAATTTAAAGAAACACTAAAAATAATGAGAGAAAATTAAGAAAAATAAAATAATCAAATCTCCCTTAGATTTCTAAGGGCGCAATTATACACCCTAAAGGGTGCTTGCGTGCCTTTAGAGCCAAACCCTTGCAGGGAGCAACAACCATTCGCTTTTTAAAAGTCAAGGGTAAATAAACTCGCTAAGGCTCGCCCTTGACTTTTAAAATTTGAAATGAACAAAACAATGAAGCCGACATACTGAAACAACAAAAATTAATTCAGTAGTCGGCTTTCTCTATTCTATCATTTCAAAACGCTCATTCACAAAGTGGCTATAAAAATTTATTAAGCCTCCACCTAAAACAACAAAGAAAGAAAGGAAGTGATAAAAATAGCAGACAGTTTTCATTTTTCAGTAAACATAATATCAAGAGGAAAAGGCAAAAGTGCAGTAGCAAGTGCAGCATATATAAGTGGAGAAAAAATAAAAAATGAATGGGACGGAGTAACCCATGACTACACCAAAAAACAAGGAGTAATTAGCAAAGAAATATATTTACCAGATCACGCACCAAAAGAATATAAAGACCGAAAAACCTTGTGGAACTCGGTAGAACTATTTGAGAAAAATTCTAATGCCCAACTTGCAAGAAACTTTATCATATCTTTACCAAAAGAGTTAAACATAGAAGAAAATAAAAAGATGATAGAAGAATATATACAAACCAACTTTGTAAAAGAGGGAATGATAGTAGACCTAGCAATTCATGATGAAAGTAGAGAGGGAAATCAAAACATTCACGCTCATATAATGACCATAGTAAGACCAATAAATGAAGATGGAACGTGGGGGCAAAAAAGTAAAAAGGAATATATCCTAGATGAAAAAGGAGAAAAGATTTTAAACAAAAATGGAAAACTTAAAACAAGAAAAGTAGAACTAACAACCTGGAACGATAAAGGCAATGTAGAAAAATGGAGAGAAAATTTTTCAGACCTTTGCAATGAATATTTAGCAAAAAACAAAATAGAAAAAAGAGTAGACCATAGGAGTTTTAAAAGGCAAGGCATAAAACAAATACCAACAATACATCTAGGAGCAAGTGCTAGTGCAATGGAAAGAAAAGGAATAAGAACAGAAAAAGGAGATATAAATCGTGAAATAAAAAAACAGAATGAACTATTAAAAAACATAGGCAATGAAATAAAGAAAATAACATCTTGGTTAGCAGGCTTCAAAGATAAGCTAAAAGAATCATACAAGGAATATAAAGACCAAAGTAAAAAGCAAATCGAAAATGAATCAGGACTCTTTAACCTCTATGAATATTTAAGCTTCTACCAAGAAATGCAAGAAAATAATAGAGCTGGATTATCATTTTATGGGAAAAGAAACAAAGCAATCTATGATCTAAAAAGATATGCAAGTGGAATAAATTATCTAAGAGAAAACAAAATAAAAACCATATCAGACCTACAAGGACGTATAAACACCCTAAGAAGCAAAAACTCTGAAATATATAAGACCATAAAAGAAAACAGTCAAAAGATAGAAGACCTTAATAAGTGTTTAGCCTATGCAAAGACTGTAAGAAAAACAAAAGCAACCTACCAAGAATATGAAAGCAAGAAAATATTCAAAGAAAGCTTCTACAAGAATAATCAAAAGGAAATAGACCAACATATAAGGGCAAGAACCTTAATTGAGAAAATCAGTGGAAAGAAAAATTTAAGAGAAAATGAATGGTTAGGAGAAATTAAAAACTTAGAAGATGAAATAAGTAAATTAAATACAGAGTCAGAAAAGATAAGGGAAAGATACAAGGAAATAAATCATATTAAATATGCAGTAGAGGTAGTTAATGAAGAATATGGTATTGACCTATCAATAGAAATTGACAAGGCAATTAAGAGAGGAGAAAAAGAAAGTATCATAGAAAAGATAAAAGAGTATAAGCAAGACAGTGATAGTTTTAATAAAAAAAGACAAATGACTAAAGACTATTTCAAAAATCAAGAAAGATAAGACCTGGTAAAAATATCTTATCCAAGCTATAATATGACCAAGAAAATAAAGGCAGATCTAGGAGGTAATAGAGATGAATAAAAGGCAAGAGCTAATAGATGAACTCATAAAAGCAGATCAAGATGGAAAATACAAAACCTATAAAAGCACAGAAGAAATAAAAGCAATGAACAATGAGGAAATACAGATATTATATTCCAACATGAAAAACTATCTATCAGACAAAAGAACACACACATACTACTAAAGGTGGAAAGGTATTTTAAGCTATTTAAAAGTACAAAAGGTATAAATACCTAAGAAATATATAAAAACATCAAAATAAAGTATTCCACCACCAATAACAATAAAATAAAAACAAGCAAAGGGAAGTATAGAAAAATTAAAACCTATACTTCCCTTTTTTTAATTCAAACAAAGGAGATAAAACATGATAAACGAAGAAATAAGTAAAGAAGCAGGTCAAGCAGCACAAACCATAATATCATACACAATAAAGGCAGTAAAAGAATCAATCAACTTAGACAAAGAAATAAGAAAAAAGATGAATGATACTTTAGAAAAAGCAAACGGAAACCTAAAAAGTCTTATGGGACGAGAAACAAAACTAAAAGACCTCTACAAGAAAGGAGAACTAGAAAATATAAGCATAGATCAAAGCGACCTCAAAGACTTAAAAAAAGAACTAAGCAAACTTGGAGTAAAGTTTTCAGTAATGAAAAACAAAGAAAGCAAAAACTATGAAATATTCTTCCAAGCCAAAGACATAAAAGTAATGGAATATGCCTTTAAGCAAGTCATAGCCAAAGAAAATAAAAAAGAAAAAGAAAGTATCCTAAAGCAAATAAAAAAATACAAAGACATATCCAATAACAAGGATAAGACAAAAGAGAAAGTCAAAAGGAAAGTAAAAGAAAAAGTAAAACCAAGCAAAAAAGATATGACCAGAGAAATCTAAGGGAGTAACGAAAAGTTACACCCTTAGATACTCACAATAACAAGGCTTCCGAAAATCGGAAATCAAGAATTTCGATTATCGAAAATCAAGAAAGGAGCAGATATGGCAACAAACAAAAGATATTATTGGATAAAACTAAAAGAAGAATTTTTCACAGACAAAAGAATAAAAAGATTAAGAAGAATATCGGGAGGAGATACCTACACGATAATCTACCTTAAACTTCTACTACTAAGCCTAAAAGATGAGGGCAAACTCTATTATGACGGAGTAGAAAGTGATTTTATAAAAGAGTTAGCACTAACCATAGATGAAACAGACGATGATGTAATGGTTACAGTTAATTATTTAATCAATCAAGGTTTACTAGAAGTTGTAACAGAAAATGATGAATACTATTTAACTGAAATACCAAACTTAATCGGATCAGAAACAGCTTCTACAAGGCGTTCAAGAAAGTCTAGAGAATTAAAAATGTTGCAATGCAACACATAAGCAATAAAAGTGCAACGGAGAGATAGAGATAGAGAAAGATATAGAGATAGATAAAGAGAGAGAGGGAGAGATAGAAAAGATTTAGCATTTTTGGTATAATCACATTAATTAAACTAAATGTGTAATGATAAAATGAGCTTGTTTACCATAGGCTGATTATGATAAAAATATTAAAACTCCCGCCATTGGCGTTAGAAACAGAATAAAATAAAAAATAAGATTGGAGTGATTAGAATGGATAAAAAAGATTTAGCTATTATAGGAGATAGTGAATATAAAAAATTACTTTCAGATTTAAAGGAAAAAGTTAGACGCAGTCAATTAAAAGCAGCAGTAAAAGTTAATTATGAGTTGCTTGATTTGTATTGGAACTTGGGGAAAGAAATTGTTGAAAAACAAAAGCAATATTCTTGGGGAGATAGTTTTCTAAAATTATTGAGTAGGGATTTAAGAAAAGAATTTCCAGACATGGGAGGATTTTCAGCCGTAAACTTAAAACATATAAGATATTGGTATAACTTTTATAATGATTACCTAATTGGGTTACAAGCTGTAACCCAATTATCGGATATTGAAAGAAGAATAAAAAGTATTCCTTGGGGACATAATCAAAGGATTATGTATAAGTGTAAAGATGTCGAAGAGGCTTTGTTTTATATAGATAAGACTATTGAAAATGGATGGAGCAGGACGATTTTGGAACATCAGATTGATGGAGATTTATATAAAAGGGTTGGGAATGCAGTTACTAATTTTGATAATAGATTACCGGCTGTCCAATCTGAATTAGCTAAGCAAACAATAAAAGATCCATACAACTTTGATTTTCTAACAATAAGGGATAAATATGATGAAAGAGAGTTGGAAGAAGCATTAGTAAATCAAATAACTTCTTTTCTTTTGGAACTTGGAACAGGATTTTCTTACATGGGTAGGCAAGTCCATATCAAGGTTGGAGAAAGTGATTTTTATATGGACTTACTTTTCTATCATGTTAAACTACACTCCTATGTTGTAGTAGAATTAAAGACAGAAAAATTTAAGCCGGAATTTGCAGGTCAACTCAATTTTTATGTAACAGCTGTAAATAAGAATATGAAATCAAATAGTGATAATCAAACTATAGGAATACTAATTTGCAGAGATAAAGATAATGTAGTCGCTGAATATTCGCTTGAAAATATCTCACAGCCAATAGGAATAAGTAAGTATGAAATTAGCAAACTACTTGAGCAGGAATATAAAAGTAGCTTACCATCTATTGAAGAAATAGAAGAGTCTATAAAAGAATTAGATTCAGAAAAATAAAATATGAACTTACAAAAGGCGGTAGAAGTAAAAACTATCGTCTTTTTTTATTTAAAGAAAGGTAGGAGAGCATGGCAGATAAAAGAATGTTTTCGCTAAAGATAGTAGATAGCGACTTATTTTTGGATATGCCACTAAGTAGTCAATGCCTATATTTTCATTTATCAATGAGGGCAGATGATGATGGTTTTGTAAATAATCCTAAGAAAATCATCAAAATTATCGGAGCTAATGAAGATGACCTAAAAATACTTATTGCCAAAGGCTTTGTGATAGTCTTTGATCAGGGAATTATCGTTATTACTCATTGGAAGATAAATAACTTTATTAGAAAAGACAGATATAAGCCAACAATGTATATCGATCAGAAACAGCAGCTTTATCAAACGGAAAATGGAGCATACATTTTAGAGGAAAAAGTTGGTTGTCATTTGGTTGACCAAAGGTTGTCAAGTGGTCAACCCAGTATAGGTAAGGGTAGATTAGATAAGGTTAGTATAGATAAGGGGAGGGGAGAACAGTCCACCCCCATCTTTTATGGAGAATACAAAAATGTAAGGTTAAGCAAAGAAGAATATAAAAATCTAAAAGAAAAACTAAACTCACACACAGAAATAATGATAAATAAACTATCAAGATACATGGAAAGCAGTGGTAAGACCTACCAAAACCACTATGCGACAATCTTAAAATGGTATGAAGAAGATAAAGAAAAACTAACACAGAAAAGTTTAAATAAAAAAATGAACTATGATGTAGGAGAATATTTATAGATAAAAAGAGGTGGAAAGGCATTATTAAAGACTTTAAGTCTAAAAAGGTATAAAAGTATGCCAGAGATAATAAAAATATAAATATGACACTTAAAAGGCGATTAGAAAATTAAAAATCTAATCGCCTTTTTTATTGAAACAAACAGGAGGAAAAATATATGCATGAAAATAAAAATGAACAGAATACAGGAACAAAAACTATAAAGAAAATTGGTAAAGCAACCTATGAGGTTGTTGTTCACTTTAATGAAAATGCAACGGAAACAATGCAAGACAAATTAAAACGCATAATTCTTAGAGAAATGGAGAGAGAAAAACATCAAAAAGCGATAAAAAATGATTAAAAAGTCCTTGACAAGTTGTTACAGGAAAAACTGCCAAGTCAATTCTAATATCTTGTGGAGCAAGACTTGCACCTTTTGATATAAGAGAGCTTAGAGAACTAATGAGTGAAGATGAACTAGAGCTTGATAAAATTGGAGATAGAAAAACTGCCTTGTTCGTAATAATATCAGATACTGACGATACTTTTAACTTTGTAGTCTCAATAATGTATTCTCAATTATTTAACCTACTATGTGATAAGGCAGATGATGTGTATGGTGGAAGACTTCCAGTTCATGTTAGGTGTCTACTTGATGAGTTTGCAAATATTGGCTTAATTCCTAAATTTGGAAAATTAATAGCAACAATTCGTTCAAGAGAAATATCAGCAAGCATAATACTGCAAGCACAATCTCAATTAAAAGCAATTTACAAAGACCATGCAGATACAATAGTTGGTAACTGTGACTCCACACTCTTTTTAGGAGGAAAAGAAAAAACAACAGTAAAAGAATTATCAGAAACCTTAGGAAAAGAAACCATAGACCTATATAACACATCAGAAACAAGATCAAATCAAAAATCTTTTGGTCTAAATTACCAAAAGACTGGAAAGGAACTTATGAGCCAAGATGAAATAACTGTAATGGATGGTGGAAAGTGTATATACCAGCTGAGAGGAGTAAGACCTTTCTTGTCTGATAAATTTGATATTACAAAGCATAAGAATTACAAGTTGTTAGAAGATTATGATAAGAAGAACTTGTTTGATGTGGAAGAGTATCTAACAAATAGAGATAAGGTAAAGTTAAAATCAAGTTATAAAATAAATAGGTTAAACATTTGAGTTTATGGAGAAAGTAAAATGTGTGAAAATAGAAAATCATCTTTAATTATATTAAATATAAATGGTGAGCAGTTTATTCTAGAAAGTGATACAGAGCTCACTATGGATAAGAAAAATTATATTGAAGCAATATGTGAGACAATGTACGATGAAAGCAATGAATGGTACGAAGATATATACGATATGTCCCCATATGATATTGCTGAACTATTTGAAAAAACAGTAAAGGACGAAGTGGGAATAACTGTTAGATTTATAGCGATAAATCTTGAAGTATCGATTTTAGAAGATTAGAAAGAAGGTATTAATAGGCGATAGAAATTAAAAACTCTATCGTCTTTTTTTATACTCAAAATTAGACCAGCTATCAAATGTCAAGAGAAAATAAAAAATAATTAATCTTGTAATTTATGGCACATCAAATAAGCCTAAAAATTAGGCTTAGAAAAACTAAATAACAACTAAATATTCGGTATGTAAGCTTTGTTATCTCTCAAAACAGCAAAAATTATGTTAGTAAGTTTTCTAGCAACAGCACCAATAGCTGTACCATGAGCTTTACCTCTTTGTCTAAGTTTTTGATAATACACAGACAAAGCAGGATCCTTAAAAGCTGCAACACTAGCAGCAAGCCAAATAGCACGTCTAAGATAAGGAGAACCACGTTTAGAAATCTTAGTATCGGTAGCATTAAAACTGCCAGATTGCTTAACAGCAACATCTAA
>NZ_JBGMEF010000008.1:0-28403 GCF_046365475.1 Anaerococcus kampingae | reverse complement strand
ATATAAAATGGTACAATGAGGATAGGATTAAAACAAAATTAAACGGAATGTCCCCTGTTATGTACAGATTACATTCCGCTTAAAATATTATTAAATTATTCCGTGTTTACGGGTTCAGGTCAGATTTTCCGTACTTTCCTTTGTATTTTTTATTAAATTAGTTTCCAAATATTCTTAGCATATGCCACTAGGTCTTCGATTTCTAGGCCTTCTATTAGTCTTGCTTGGTCTAGGAGTAGTCCTGCTATCAATTTTGCCTATGTTTATTCCTCCTTTTCAAAATATTTCAGGAGTTTTAATCATTAATTTCTTTTTCTAGTTCTTTAAGAGCTTTTATAATCTCTTCAAAGTTTGGATAATCTCCATAAATCATTTCAGCCATAGCTTTATAATCTTTTTCTATTTCAGAAAATCGAAACTCTCCTGGAACTAACTTTAATCTACCATTTAATGCATCTTCATACCTAGCCCACTTTCTGGGGTAGAATTTCATTTTAAATTCAATCACTTTTTTTAATAAATCTTTGTCCTTTAAGGCTTTATTTTTAAAATCTGAATCTGCTATCTTATATAGGTCATAAAAGTGTCTTGCATACCTATGGGGCATAGGAGAATCTTCTGGTCTATTTGCTTCATGATGAAGTATAGTAGCCTTTTCCCAAAAGGTTCTTTCTGCTGATACTGTTCTAATATTAGTTTTTTCTTTAAATACATTTGGATAGGCTTCACCAATTATAGGTAAAACTTCAACATCAATTGCTGGTGTCCATGCTGCAAGGCTTCCTATTTCAAGCCTTATATTTTGACTTAAATAATTAGATTTAAAAATTTTAGGATATTTACATAGAATTGTTTGTGGGTCTATTGTATCTATGGAAAATTTAAAGTTAAAATCGTTTAAATCTTGTTCTAAAACTTTTAAAAATTCATCTCTTAAAAATTCTTCTGTCTTTTCATTAACCGCTTTGTTGAATTTATCTTGCTTGGTATTTGACCTTTCTAACCATGGTTCTTTTTCTTCATATCCTAATACTCTCCAATCTAAGATTAGATCTATATCTTCAGAAAATCTTTCTATAAGTCCAAAGCATTTTGAAAGTGATGTGCCACCTTTAAAGGTAAAATATTCTTTCCATTTATTTTCTTTAAATAGATAGTCTAAGATAAAAGTAACCCAATAGTCCTTTTCAATGACTGCTTCAGATATATTTTTCTTTCTTGCAGTATTGACTATTAAGACCCTTAGATCTTCTTTGTTTTCTATATAAAACTTATTCATTTTGACCCTCACAAATTTCCCTTATCACTTCATATATCCATGATGGAACTGATTTTGATTCGTTCATTAAGTTTATTCTTTCTTTTTCACTTAAGTTTTCTCTTATCTTTTGTATAACTTCGCTAGTTATATTTTCTTTGCCCAAAGACTTAATTGCTTGAATAACTGTTGCCGTCTTTAGGGACATATTGGCAATTTCTCCTGGATTTACTTTTTTAAATTCTAAAACCGTATTCCCAATTTTATATTCCTTATATCTTCCACTAGATATATATTTATAGTGAGTCGGAACTTGTGTTGAAAGTCCTAATAAGTTTAAGGCTGTGCTATTATATGGTGCAATATTCCAATTGTATTTTCTTGATATAGCAAGTGCTAACTCATGTATTGATACTGCTTCGTACTCTCCAATTAATTCACTGTATCTTGGATTGTAATAAAAGCCATCAATTACACGCTTAATTTTATCTTCGTCTGCTAATCTTTTTAATATCTGTCTAACCGTAGCATTAGATGCAATATCTAAAAAGTCATTTGCAAAAAATACTTTATGTGAGTCGAAGCTATTTATTTTATCTGATATTATTTCCATATATGAACTCATTACAATTCTCCTTTGTCACGGATATTGTATCATATTCGTGACAAAAATTCAATCACAATAAACTTTGCTAGATCAAAATCTTATATATTTTTTTATTTCTTGTATAAATATAAAAGGAAAGCACAGATTTTCCGCACTTTCCTTTGTAACTTTTTATTAAATTAGTTTCCAAATGTTTTTAGCATATTCCACTGGGTCTTCGATTTCTAGACCTTCTATGAGTCTTGCTTGGTCTAAGAGGAGCCTTGCTATCATTTTTGCCTTGTCCGCATCATCCTTGTAGGCTTTTTCTAAGAGGTCGTAGGCCTTGGTTTTGTTTGAGATTTCTAGGACTTTTTCTGCCTTGATGCCAAAGGCGTTTGGTTGGTCTTTGAGGGCCTTTTCCATCTCTATTGAGACTTCTCCCCTTTGCTTGATGATGGCTGGTATATCTTCTAGCTTATCTGAGATATTTACATCTACCACATCTTCAGGCATGGCTTCCTTGATGAAGTTTATTAGCTCGCTATCTTCCTTGTCTTCTTCATTTTTTTCATCTTCTGCTGATATGGACTTAAATTTAAGACCATCGTATTCTTCTAGCATTTTGATTAAAAATTCATCTAGTCTATCATCTAATAGGAGGACATCAACATCTTCATCTACTAGTTTTAAAGCTGGGGAAGCTTTAATTTTCGCAATTGACTCTCCTGTTCCATAGTAGATAAATTCTGCAGTTGATAGAGCCTTTTCCTTATATTCTCTTAGACTTATTAGCTTATCTTCTTTTCTTGAGTAGAAGAGTAAGAGGTCTTGGAGTTCTTCCTTATTTGCCCCAAAGGATTCGTAGATTGCAACCTTGATTGAGTTGCCAAATTCCTTGTAGAATTTCTCGTAGTCCTCCCTATTTTTCTCCATCATTTCCTTGAGATGAGCATTAATTTTCTTATTGATTTGCTTAGAAATTACCCTTAGCTGCCTATTTTGTTGGAGGGTTTCTCTTGAAATATTTAGGGTAAGATCATCTGATTCTACAACTCCCTTTACAAAGGAATAGGCATCATCTAGGATTTCATCGCAAGAATCCATAATTTTTACTCCGTGAGAGTAAAGCTCTAGTCCTGTTTTCCTATCTTTGGAATAATAATCGAATGGAGCCTTTTCTGGTATATAGAGTAGGGCCCTAAATTCTACTAGACCTTCAACTGAGAAGTGAAGCCAGCTTAGTGGCTTATCATAGCCGTAGTGACTTTCCTGGTAAAAATTGATGTAATCTTCATCACTTAGGTCTTTTTTATCCTTTTTCCAGATTGGTTTATCTGAATTTAGGATGTCATAGGCCTTATAATCTTCATATTCTGGCTTATCTTCTGGAGATCCTTCCTTGATTTTTGTCTTGGTTACTAGCATCTTGATTGGATATCTGATGTAGTTTGAATATTTACGAACGAGTCCCCTAATTGTATTTTGGTCTAGGTAGATGTCGTAGTTTTCATCTTCGGTATTTTCTCTTAAGAAGAGTGTGATGTCTGTGCCTGGCTCATCTTTCTTTGCTTCTTTTATTTCAAAACCATCGGCATTTTCACTTGTCCAAAGGTAGGCCTTATCTTGACCGTGCTTTTTGGATAGGACTTCGATTTTTTCTGCAACCATGAAGGCTGAATAAAAACCTACACCAAATTGTCCTATAAGGTCTTTGGCGTCTGAATTTTCTACAGAATTTCTGAAGGCTTCTGTACCTGATTTGGCAATTGTTCCTAGGTTATTTGTTAGGTCCTCTTCATTCATGCCAATACCTGTGTCCCTGATTGTAAGGGTTCTCTTTTCCTTATTTGGGATGATTTCTATATAGTAGTCATCTTTTTCTATGGTTGAATCAGACTTTAGGTCTTCAAAATAAAGCTTATCTAGGGCATCTGACCCATTTGATATTAGCTCTCTTAAAAATATTTCCTTGTTTGTATAAATTGAATGGATCATTAAATCCATGACTTTTTTGGCTTCTGCCTTAAATTCTTGTCTCATTGCTAATCCTCCTAATCATTTTCCAAATAAAATTAGCAGTCTTCTTACTCGACTGCTAATATTATACTTACTTTCTATTTTCTTGCAATTATCCCAAAAATTTATAGTTGCCATAAAACATAACAAAGGCTGCTACAAGGATAAAAATATGCCAGATAGCGTGGTTGTAGGGGATTTTCTTTATGGAATAGAAAATGGCTCCTAGGGTGTAAAATAGACCGCCGACTAGCAAAAACATGATATAGGACATGCCGATGTATTTATAAATTTGATAGATAAGTAGGAGGGATATCCAGCCCATGGCCATGTAGATTATCATCGAGGCCTTTCCTATCCTATCTTCCTTGCCTGTAGCAAAGGCTATGATGTTCATGGTTATGCCTGAAATAGCCAAGATCCATATAAGGACAAAGATGATTATGGATAGGCTTGACCTGAGGCCAATTAAGATTATCGGCGTGTAAGACCCTGCTATTGTCAGGTATATTACCCCGTGGTCTATGGCCCTAAAGATGGTCCTGGCTGTGGGATTGGTCATGGAATGGTAGAGGCTCGATGCCAAAAACATGATGGCTATGGCTATAAAATAAATTAGCCAAGCCAAAAATCCTAGCAAGTCCTTGCCATGGTAGGCTCCTACAACTACTGGTATAAAAAATATCAGACTAAGGATGAAACCTAGGATGTGGGTAGCTATATTTAGGGCTTCTTCAGACTTACTATATTTAATTATTCTCATTTTTTATCTCCCTACTTAAGCTTACTATCTCCTTTTGGAGGGCAAGTCTTTCTGCTATTTGCCTTTTCTTTTCCCTTTCATTTTTCTTCTGAGTCCTTAAGGTATAAATACTAAGGCTAATTATAAATATTATTATAAATATGCCAATTTTTTGCACATCTGTCATTTTTAAAAAAATCGCAAGACTAAGGCCAAGAAAGGCTAGGCCCAAGGGTCCTAGGAAGGTCTTTAGAAAGCTATTTTGTGGGCCCTCATTGATTTTTTCTTGTAATATTCTTAATTCTTCTTTCTTTTTTTCTAATAATTCATACTTTTCCATATTTTCTCCTATATCCTAGTGATTTACTTTGATTATTATATTTTAAGTAGTAAAATATTCCTATAAAAGGGGGAATATTTATGACCGAAAATACAAAAGAAACAAACAAAGTAACTATCACTCGTGATATGATTATAGGCGATATAATTCAAGCAAAGCCAGAAGCTATCAACGTTCTTATGATGAGCGGTATGGGCTGCATAGCATGTCCAACATCTTTATATGAATCTCTTGAAGAAGCTTGCATGGTTCATGGTATGGACCCTGACTACATGCTTGATCAACTTAATTCCCTATAGATACAAGGCCCTATTTTCCGGGCCTTTTTATATTTCCATAAATCTCTTATCCTTTTCTAGGTCAAAGAGCAAATCTATGAAGGATTTCTTGTATTTTACAAATTTCCCTCTCTTCATCAGGCGGGTTACCTCATCATAGGATGCCCACCTTGCATCACTTACCTCTTCTTCTTGCAGTTTTAAATCTTCTAGTCTTATATTTTTGTGAATCATGTAAAAATCATCAAAGCCATACTTAAAATTGGCTGTAAGGATTGGTCTTGAGCCCCTAAAATTGAAAGCTATGCCTAGCTCTTCGTAAAGCTCACGGCTTGCTGCCTGATCAGTGTTTTCACCACTTTGACAAGCCCCACCGCAAGTTATATCCCACAGGCCTCCCATGGACTTTTCTGCCTTTCTTTGTTGGATGAGCAATCTCCCGTCCCTATCAAAGATTAGGACATGGACAATGAGCCTATATGTATTAGGGGGCATGACATCACCCCTTATGTAGGTCTTGCCTGTTTTTTTCCTGTACCTATCGTATAAATCTAATATTTCCATCCTATCTCCTAAGTAAAAATCTCTAGCTAGGCTAGAGACTTTTGTTATTTCTTGACTATTGCTGCTGTTAGTTTTGGTATTACTTGTTTCTTACGTGAGAGAACTCCCTCTGCGTTTATTGTGCCATTTTTGGTGACTTCTCCAAATTCTTCTTGGATAGCATCATAGAATTCACCTACTACTAAAAGCTCACTTCTTTGGTTAAAGATATCTGTTAGGACTAGGACGAAGGTATCTTCTCCCCTTTGCTTAATTTTAGCTGCCATTAGCTCTTTTAGCTCATCCATAATTGGTACTAGCTCTTCTGGATTCATGGTCATTACTTGACCTACTCTAATTGTTGAAGAGCCGATTGTAAAGGTCTTGATATCTCCTTCGATTAGGTCTTTGGCTGATTTACCCTTCAAAGATGTGCCTGCCCTAAACATCCTGTCTGCAAATTCTTCTGGGTTAATGTCTGCAATCTTGCTCATCCTATCTAGGATTCTCCTGTCAATATCTGTTGTAGTTGGCGACCTGAAAAGAAGGGTATCTGAGATTATAGCAGCGCAAAGTATACCTGCAATTTGCTTAGATGGTCTGATACCACTTTCTAAATACATTTCTGAAATGATTGTAGCAGTTGATCCAACTGGCTCTGCCCTAAAGAAGACTGGGCCTGTTGTAAGGATGTTTGCTACCCTGTGGTGGTCGATTATTTCTATAATTTCTGCTTCGTCTATATCATCTATTGATTGGTTGCGTTCGTTGTGGTCTACTAGGATTAGCTTTTTCTTATCTGAAGAAATTAAGTGATACCTAGAAATTGAGCCTACTACTTGATTAGTTGGGTCTACTACCGGATATGACCTAAATCTAGACTTGGCCATGACTTCCCTAACTGTATCTAGGGTATCGTCGGTTTTAAAATAAATTAGATTGTCTGTGGTCATTACATGGCTTACAGGAATTGTAAGTGGAAGCAGTCTTGAAGCCATGAAGGAGTTATATTCTGTAGATATAACTGTAACCTTGTTTTCTTTTGCCACTTCTAGGGCCTCATCATCAAGCCTTGCCCCGTTGGTTAGGATTAAAAGTGATATCTTTTGATTTAGAAGATATTTGTAATAGGCATACCTATTTCCTGATATGATTATGTCATTTTCAAGGACTACACCCTCTAGGTCCTTTTCATCCCCACTCATGGCAAACACTGCCATCTTTCCTGAAAGCTCCCTAGGCTCTTTTGGTAGGTTTATGATATTACCAGCTAAGACATCTATGATATTATCAATTGGAGTACTTGACCTGCCGAGGATCTTATCATCCCAAATATCCATATAAGATTTTGTAATATTTGATAGGGATGCTATACCTACTATCTCTCCCTTAGAGTCTACAACTGTTAGGGAATTGGTAGCTCCATGTTGGAAGGTATCCCAAGCTTTTCTAATTGGAATAGATGGGTCGATTATATTGCCCTTATCTATGTTTAGGTCCCCTACAGTAAGCTTCATTGTTTCCTTGATTTCTGGTGGCCTTACACCAAAATATTCAAGTACAAAACGGCTTTCTTGGCTTAGTTTGCCAAGTCTTATAGGAATTGCATCATATTCTCCTAGCCTATTTTTAAGGTCAGCATAGGCTATGGCTGACATAATTGAGTCTGTATCTGGCTTCTTGTGGCCTGTGATATAAACTGTTTCTCTCACTGTCTCCTCCTTAAGAAAACTCTACCTTTAGCATTTCTATCTTGTATCTATCTACTTTGATTACTGTTATCTTTATACCCTCAATTTCGATTTCATCGCCCTCTTTTGGAATTTTTTCTAGGGTGTCAATTACAAAACCGCCTATAGAGTCGTTTTTAATCTGAATTAGGTATGTATCAAAATAATCATTGAAGTCATTTATGTGAATTGATGGATTGACCAAATATTCCTTGTCACTTATCTTATAAATTTTATCGTGGGATGTGTCATACTCATCTTCAATCTCGCCCACAAGTTCTTCTACAATGTCTTCGATTGTGACAATACCACTTGTGCCCCCATATTCGTCTGTGACAATGGCAAGAGAGACATTTTCTCCACGCATAGCCTTAAAGAGGTCAAAGGTGTGCATATTGTCATAAACATAAAAGGCAGGCCTTATCATCTTTTCTATATCAAGTTCCTTATCTTCTGCAATAAAGGCAACTATGTCCTTCATATGGAGAATTCCTAGGATATTATCGATAGACTTGCCATAAACAGGAATCCTAGAATGGATAGAATTTCTTAAAAATTCCTTAAGTTCATCTTGTTCTATATCGACACAAATGGCCTCCATATTAGTCCTGGCTGTCATTATATCTTCTACATCGCTATCTCCAAAAGCAAAGACATTATTGATAATCTCACTTTCCTCAAGGTTGATTACCCCTTGCTCTTCAGAAACATCCACAATTGTCTTAAGGTCTTCTTCTGTCACCTGATCTCCACTTTGCTGATCATCATCAATAAAGGACTTAGTAATGACCCCAGTTATAGCCTGCAAGATAAAAGAAAGTGGCTTTAGGATAATATTTAAAAAGCTTATTGGCCTTGCAACCTTTAGGGCTACCTTTTCGCTATTAGCTGCGGCGATATTTTTAGGAGAAACCTCGCCAAAAATTAAGATTGCAATTGTAAGGACAACTGTTGAAACCAAAGCCCCTGATGGGCCCAAGATATCTGTAAAAAATAAGGTAGCAATGGTGGTTGTCCCTATATTTACAATATTATTGCCGATAAGAATAGTCGTTAGGACCTTGCCAATATTCTCTGAAAGCTTTCTAACCAGGGAAGAATTTTTCACCCCATTTTCTTCTAATTGTCTGATTTTAAATACATTGAGAGATGTCAAGGCCGTCTCACTTGATGAGAAAAAAGCACTCATCATCACTCCTATAATTATTACTATTAATTGTATGATATTTTTACTTGTCATATACCTTCCTTGTCTAATAAACTATTGATAGTTTCTTACTTCTATTATAATATTTATCAAGCTAAAAATAAAGGTTAAAAATTATATAAATGTGGTGACAAAAACTAAATTTATAATATAATGGACTCGTATCATTAATAAAAGGAGGCAATTATGGAAAAAGTTTCGTTTTTCGAGAAAACTTTTAAACTTAAAAAACATGATACTAATATCAAGACCGAGATAATGGCAGGTATAACCACATTTATGACAATGTCCTATATCCTAGCTGTTAACCCACAAATCCTATCAGAATCTGGTATGGACTACGGTGCAGTATTCTCAGCTACAATCCTAGCATCCATTATCGCAATGTTATTGATGGGCTTTTATGCCAATCTTCCATTCGGTCTATCAGCTGGTATGGGGCTTAATGCTTTCTTCACCTATACAGTCGTTATGAAAATGGGCCACCCTTGGCAATTTGCTCTGACAGCTGTATTTTTTGAAGGTATTTTGTTCATGATTTTATCCCTATTTGGTGTCAGAGAGGCAATATTTAACTCAATCCCATCTACACTCAAAAAAGCTGTATCAGTCGGTATTGGTCTATTTATCGCAGAAATTGGTTTATTAAATGCAGGCATTATAGAAAAGGCAGAACCAGCTCTATCCTTAGGAAATATTTCAAGCAAAGAATCTATAGTATTTTTCTTTGCCCTAATCGTGATGGTAGTCTTAACAACAAGAAAGGTAAAGGGAGCCCTCTTATGGGGAATCTTGGTATCAACAATCCTATCCCTAATACTTGGAGTAACAGGTCTTCCAGAAGGATCACTCGTATCACTCCCTCCATCAATCTCACCAATAGCCTTTAAGCTAGACTTCTCAAATGTCTTTAGCTTAGAAATGTTCTCAGTCCTATTTTCATTCTTATTTGTGGACTTATTTGACACCCTTGGCACCCTAACAGGTGTAGCAACCAAGGCAAAAATGCTAGATGAAAATGGCAACCTAGAAAACGCATCAAAGGCCCTACTAGCAGACGCAGTAGGAACAACATGTGGAGCCCTATTAGGAACATCTACAGTCACAACCTTCGTAGAAAGCTCTGCAGGTGTTGCAGAAGGCGGAAGAACAGGCCTTACAGCCCTAGCTTGTGCAGGATGCTTTGCACTCGCAGCCTTCTTCTTCCCAGTATTTTCACTAATACCAAGCCAAGCCACATCAGCAGCCCTAGTAGTAGTCGGACTATTCATGCTATCAACAGTAGTAGAAATAAACTTTGGAGATATCACCGAATCCTTCCCAGCCTTCATGACCATCCTCATGATGCCACTAGCTTATTCAATAGCAGAAGGTATAGCATTCGGAATGATTTCCTTCGTATTAATCAAGGTTCTAACAGGCAAATACAAGGAAGTAAGCTGGGTAATGTATGTCCTAGCAATCATATTCTTAATAAGATATATGATCTAAGGCTTGACAAGATTATAAATTTAGTGTATTATAGTATCAATATAAATCGTAGTTAGAAATAGTAGCAAATAATTAAACCAACAGAAAGTAAATGGTAGATGAGAATTGCAGGGTAAGATTTTTTGTGAATGGATCTAACAGATCAATGGTGAATCAAAATAGTAGCCAGCGGGTGTTTCTCACCTTACAGGGATAGGATATGTATGTATCTAAAGATGTCTAATTTTAGACAAGAGGGATGGCACCGTGGGCTAAGGCTCGCTCCTATATATTAGGAGTGAGCTTTTTTATTCCCCTAAATCAATGAAAAGAAAGGTAAAATAATGCAAAAACAAAATTCAATCAAAACAAGAAACCTAACCATATCAGCAGTTTTCATGGCCCTAGGACTAGTCCTCCACTTCATGGTGCCAGGAATATTTTTTGGAGTCAAGCCAGACTTTCTCCTATCAATGATGTTTATATCATTAATGATAGTAGAAGATGTCAAAGAAGCCCTACTTCTAGGAGTCGCCGGAGGAATAATGAGTGCCCTAACAACAGGTTTTCCAGGCGGTCAAATCCCAAACTTCATCGAAAAAATAATCACAAGCCTAGTAGTCTTCTACCTAATAAAGGCAATGAATAAAAACTTCTCAATCCCAAAGATAATCCTAATCTTTGCCCTAGGAACAATGGTTTCAGGAACAATGTTTCTAACCCTTGCCCTAAGCATGACTAAACAACTAAATCTCTTCATCCCATCCTACCCAGTAGTCCTAGTAGCCATGCCAATAAACGCAATCCTCGGCATATTTTTATACCAGGCAGCTAAAAGGATGAATTTGTTGAAATAACTTAGATCAATTGGTAACGTTAGAAAATCAAAAAGAATTCTCATCTTAGATTTGACTAATAATAAATTAAATTGACAAATTCGAAATTATTAATTTTTACGGTCAAAATCTTTTAAAAATTATATGGTGATTGTGGCAGATAATCGCCTTATATATGAAATGAAAGAAAGGAGATGGAGAAATGAAATCACATAAATTATTAATTTTAGGTATTTCTATGTTTTTTACTGGCATTATAAGCTTTGCGATTCTTGTTGGTGCAGCAGTAATAAGTACTTTAACTTTAGATAACTCAATTTATTTTATGAATACTTGGAGATTACATGGAGTTACACCGATAGCTATTGTTTTTTTTATATTAGGAGTCTTTGGTCCAATAATTGCCTTAATAGGATTTCTGCAAAAAGATAAATAAAGATGGGGCTGTTGCAGAATGAATAAATCAGCCCAAATCACTAGAGGAAGCTTGCGGAAATTCTCACACGCCGACGGGCTGGTCTCCAAGAGCCGACAGGCTTGATCTTAGCTACGACACGCTCTTGGCCGCTAGGGCAAATTTAGCTTTCCATCAAATTGTTTTGCAATCTGGGATATACATAGTTTTGCAACAGCCCCTTTTTATTTAATGGCTGATAAAATTAATAGTTTAAATTCTACAATTTCTCGACCAATTGTGGTTTTACGAATTCTCTACAATCTGAAATATGTTATTCTAATCTTTTCAAAATTCAAAACAGTCCGCTCCTTTATTATAATATTTAACGTTCAAAAATATTTGACAAGCATCCACGGGTCTGTTATACTTTAATTAATAGATTAGGAGAACGTGTACTGAGCCCTATATCTATGCAATTAATATCCTATAAGAAGTAGGTCCTAGAGTAAATGTGGTTTTTACTAGATATAAAATATTTGAGGAGGTGAAATATTGAAAGAAGTTCATATATTAAATTCATTAGAAGAAGTAAATATTGTAAGTGATCCTATAAGGCTAAAAATAATAATGACCCTAGGCACAAGTCCGAAGAATGCCCAAAACCTATCACACGCCCTAGGAATGAGCAGGTCAAAAATCCACTACCACCTAAAAATATTAGAACAAAATGGAATAATAGAGGTAGTTAGAACAGAACTAATAAATGGGATTACCCAAAAATATTTCCTACCAGTAGCCAAGGCTTTTATACCAAATAGCGAAATATTTAATAAAAATTTGGAAGAAAAACAATTCACATTTAAAATACCAAGTAAATCCTATGATTCCTTCGAAAAAGAATTAAAGGACTTAGTAGAAAAATATAAACAAGGCGGAGAATACACCGATACCTACCAAGTACAAATCTATAAACTATCCTAAAACCAGTAAGTAAAATCTTGCTGGTTAAAAAAATAAGTATATGTCAATAAAAACTAAACGTTAAAAAATAAGAAGCAGGTATTGGAAAATTCAATGATAATTTTTATTTTACTTATGAAAATCTTAGTTATTTGCATAAAATAATCAGTTTGCTAAATTGATAAATAATATTGTAAAGGATGAGGATAAATTGATACTATCTAATATAAACTAATAAGCTAGCTTAAAACCAGTAGATCAAATCTAACTGGTTAAAAAAGTAAGTATCAGTCAATAAAAACTAAACGTTAAAAGTATAGAAACACGGTGAGAATAATTTAAGAATAAATTAATATAAGGTCAAAATGCACACATCCATTAAATTATAATCCATTTACTAATCGGTTCATAATATTGGTAGTAGGGCAAAACTTAAACTTATCTAAAACAATTATATAAAACATAAAACAACCTGTTGATCAAGAATTACCAGTTAAAAAATAAATAGTTGTCAATAAAATCTAAACGTTAAAAGTGTAGAAACATTGTAAAAATAATTAAAGAATAAATTAATATAATGTCAATATGCACACATTCATTAATTTATAATTAATTCACTTAATCGGTTCATAATACTTGGTAATAGGGCAAAATTTAAACTTATCTAAAACAATTATATAAAACATAAGACAACCTGTAGCTTAAGTATTACTGGTTAAAAATATAAGTATCTATAAACAAAAACTAAACGTTAAAAAATAAGAAACAGGTATTGGGTAATTGAATGGTAATTTCTATTTTACTCATGAAAATCTTAGTTACTTGTATAAAATAATCAATTTGCTAAATCGATAAATAATATTGTAAAGTAAGAGGATAAATTGAAACTAGCTAATATAAACTTAAAAGCTACCTTAAAACCAGTAGATCAAATCTAACTGGTTAAAAAAATAAATATATGTCACCAAAAACTAAACGTTAAATATAAGGATTATGTTAAAAATGATTAAAAATAAAAATTTCTATGTCCTGCTTCCAGGATGACTTGTTACAAAATTTGCTGATAGTCTTTATGCTTTTGCTTAGACATCATTTAACCTTAGTCTATCAGATCAAAAAAATCTAAAAGCAACTAATAAAAATAAACAAAACATCTTAAAACCAGTAGCTTAAGGCTTACTGGTTAAAAAAGAAATAATTGTCAATAAAAACTAAACGTTAAATATAAGGAGTATGTTAAAAATGATTAAAAGTAAAGATTTCTATGTCCTGCTTCTAGGAAGACTTATTACAAATTTTGGTGATAGCCTTTATGCTATAGCCTCTACCCTCTTGGTTTACCAGATGAGTGGGTCTACTGTATATTCAGGTATAACCCTATTTCTAACCTCATCAACAGCCATTGTTCAATTACTTCTAAGTCCAATCTTGGATAAGATTAATATGAAGAAGTTTTTGATTCTTTCCCAACTTATCCAAGCAATTTTAATATTAATTATTCCAGCCTTGTATTATTTGGAAATCCTAAATGTCTACCACATTATGGTTCTCATGCCAATAATTTCCTTGATTAACCAGTTGGTTTATCCCGGACAGATTTCTCTACTGCCTAAGATTCTTTCAGAAGAAGAACTTGTTACAGGAAATTCTTTGATGACTATGGCTTATCAAGGATCAAATGCGATATTCGATACCCTAGCAGGTTTTATTATATCTATATTTGGCTTTATGACAGCTTTTTATGCTGATAGTGTGAGTTTTATCTTAACTGGACTTTTGTTCTGTCTTTTATCTAAAAAACTTAGTCATTATAATGAAAGAGACACTAAAGTAGAGGGTTCTATAATAAAAAATCACTTTAAGGGTCTTAAAGAAGGCCTTGACTTATTTAAGGATTCTAGAATTTTTTCCCTTGTCATTGGAGTTGTTTTTATAATTTTTTCTGCCACATCTATAAGTGCAGTCTTACCTGCCTTTGCCAAAGATGAAATCTTTTATAGCCTTATGCTTGCAGGAATGGGTGGTGGAGTCCTACTAGGATCTTTATTTGCAGGTCTCCCAAAACTAAAGGAAATATCTTTAGGAAAGCTTTATGTTTATGGAATGCTTGTCGTATCCTTGGCTTGGATATGCGTTTCCTATTTTGCTACAGATATAAAGATTGCAGTTGCCTTATATGGTCTTGGGTGGTTTGTAGTAGGAATAGTTAATGTTTATGCTCAAACCATGGTGCAGATGATTGTCCCAAGTGAAAAAATCGGTTCTGCTATGGGAGCTATGGTTGGTATTTCGACCTTTATGGCACCACTTGGAGCCTTACTCGGTGGATACTTGGGAGAATATTTATCAAGTCCAAAAGCAATACTTATAGCAAGTGTGATTATCCTTATTGTAGCTATCTACTGGGCTTTAAATAAAAATATTAGAAAACTTCCTGCTGTAAGTAATTTCCACCAAACCTTTTAATAAAAATAGACTAATTTAGCTTTATTCCCCCAAAGCTATCTTGAGTCTATTTTTGTTTTATATTTTTATCGACTTAAAAAGTTCTTTTGTGTAGTCATCCCTATCTGGGCTTGCTAGATCTTTGGTTTCAAATAGGTCTACTAACCTTCCCTTATAGAGGACTCCTATCCTGTCGCAAAGGTAGGCTATTACGTTTAGGTCGTGGGAGATGAATAGGCAGGTGAAGTTGTGGGTTTTTTGAAGTTTCTTAATTAGGTTTAGGATTTGAGCCTGGATTGATACATCTAGGGCAGAGACCCCTTCGTCAATGATTAAAAACTCTGGCTCTATTATTAGGGCACAGGCTATGGCTATTCTTTGCTTTTGGCCGCCTGATAGGTTGCCTGGATAATAATCTAGCACATCACTTTCCATCTCTATTTCTTCTAGGATGTCCCTTATCTTTTTTTCCCCTTCTTCTTCTGAGTATACCTTGTGGATTTTTAGGATTTCCCTGATTGAAAAGCCTATGGTCTTTTTGGGATTTAGGGCCTGGTATGGGTTTTGAAAGACTACCTGGAGCTTCTTCCTGTAAGCTAAAAGTTCTTCCTTGCTTAGGCTTGTTATGTCCTTATCTTCAAAATATACCTTGCCGGATGTTTCCTTTATTAGCCTTAGGATGATGTTTGATAGGGTGGTCTTGCCTGAGCCAGATTCACCGACTAGGCCAAAGATTTCTCCTCTTTTTATGTCAAAACTAACCTTATCAAGGGCTAGGTTGTCCTTTTTTCTAAAGAGGATGGCAGAATCCTTATATACCTTGCTTATATTTTCTATTTTTAAGATACTAGTCATTTTGATCTCCGTATAAGTGGCAATGAACTTCACGCCCATCTTTGATGTAGGCTGCTGGGTAAGTTCTCTTGCAAATGTCCATGGTGTGGTCACACCTATCTGCAAATGGACATCCTTCATTTGACCTATTTTTTAAATCTGGTACATGGCCTTTGATATTGTAAAGGGCCTCTCCCCTTTTCTTATAATTTGGAACTGCCTTTAGGAGGGCCTTGGTATAAGGATGGAGAGGCTTATCTATTACATCTCTTGTGTCTCCCTTTTCAACCAATCTTCCTGCATACATGATCATGACTTTTTTACAAATCCTGTCGATTAGGTTTAAGTCATGGCTTATAAATAAGATTGCTCCCTTGTAGATGTGGCCAAGGTCCTTAAAAAGGTCAATTATTTGAGCCTGAACCTTGGCATCTAGAGCTGTGGTTGGCTCATCTGCTATGAGGACATTTGGATTTGCAATTAGGGCCATGCAGATTACTATCCTTTGCTGCATGCCGCCTGATAGCCCGTGGGGATATTTATTATATAAATCTTCTACATCCCTAAGACCTACATTTTTCATGGTTTGGTAGACAAGGTCTTGGCGTTTTTTCTTGTCAAAATCGTAGTGGATTTTTAGGACTTCTTCGATTTGGGCTCCAACTTTCATTAAAGGATTTAGGGCTGAGCCTGGTTCTTGGAAGACTGTGGCTATATTTCTAGACCTGTATTTTTTCCAATCCTTATCAGATAGGCCAAGGACTTCTATGTCACGAAGCTTGCATGAACCTGACTTTATAATAGCATCCTTTGATTGAATACCTAAGATTGTCTGAGTTGCTACAGTCTTTCCGCAGCCAGATTCGCCTACAAGGCCTACAAAGTCATTTTCAAAAAGGTCAAAGGATATGTGGTTAACTGCATTTTTATCTCCATTAACAGTATTAAAGGCTACTGTTAAGTCCTTTACTTCTAGGATTTTTTTCATCTTGCTGCCTTCTCTTTCAATCTTTCGGACCTGAATTTCTCTCCATAAAGGGTAAAGCCCAATACTACTAGGCTTAGGCAAATGCCTGTGAAGATGAAATAGTGAGGTGCCTGGTTAAAATAGGCTTGACTTTCTTTTAGCATCCTGCCCCAAGATGGGTTTGGTGGCCTAACTCCAAGGCCTAGGTAGGAAAGTCCTGCTTCGGCAAGGATTGCCTGTGATACTGATAAGACAATGGCTACCATGAGTTGGTTTTTGATATTTGGAAGGATGTGGTTGATGGCTATATAAAGAGGACTGGCCCCCTTAACAACTGCAGATTTGACAAACTGGGCGTTTTTAACCTGCAAAAATCCACTCCTAACAACCCTTGCAAAATAAGGGACTGACATAATTCCAATGGCAAGGATGGTATTCATAACCCCAGCTCCAAATACTGTTACAAGCATCATGGCAAATAAAATGCCTGGAAAGGCCATGAGTGAGTCTATAAATCTCATCAAAACTTCATCAATAGCTCCTCCAAAATATCCAGCACTTGCCCCTATGATTGAACCTAGGAAAAGGGCTAGGGATACTGTTCCAAAGGAAAGGATAAGGGCATATTTTGACCCTTCCATTAGGCGAGATAGGATATCTCTTCCCATATTGTCTGTCCCAAAAGGATGGGCTAGGCTTGGTGATAAGAGCTTCATAGATGTATCTACCTTATTTGGGTCATAAGGTGTCCAAAATATTGAAATAATAAGGATTATAAAATAAAGGCCAATGATTGCCTTGCCAATCCTTATCGAATTTTTATTTTCTTTAATCATCTGCCACCTCGAATCCTTGGGTCAACTAGGCCGTAAATTATATCAATTATAAGATTTATAAAGATTACCAAAAATGCCACCGCAAGTACTACCGACTGGATAAGTGGGAAGTCTCTGGAGCTAATTGAGGCTACAATTAGAGAACCTACTCCTGGTAGGGAAAATACGTTTTCTACTATAAGCGATCCGCCAACTGCTGATGTTAGGCACATTCCAATAACTGTGATTACCGGAATTAAGGCATTTCTTAAGACATGCTTGTATAAGATTTCCTTAAGTTCCATCCCCTTCATCCTGGCTGTCCTTACATAGTCCTTGTTGATTTCATCAAGAAGGGCCGCCTGCATGTACCTAATTATGGTTGCCACATTTGGTATTGCAATGGCAAGGGATGGGAGGAAGAAATTCTTTAGCTTATCCAAAAAGCTTCCGCCCATTATATTAAAAGACAGGGTTGAAAATAGGCCGAGTCTTACTGCAAATAAGTGGATTAGCAAAAATGCTAGCCAAAAGGATGGAATTGAAATCCCAAGTTGGGTCACCGCAGTAATTATCGATGCATACCACTTATCAGCCTTCATTGTAATTTGTATTGATAGGGGGATGGCTATTATTATTGATAAGATCAATGAATAAAAGGTAAGCCACATGGTTACAGGTAGCTTCTTAAAAAAAAGCTCCCTAACAGGGATTTGGTATTTGATGCTCATGCCCATATCAAGTCTAAAAAGCCCTAAAATCCAATTTATGTATCTTTCAAAGATAGGCTTATCAAGACCTAGCTCTTTTTCAAGAGCTAGGAGTTGATGTGGATCTGCCTCAGTTCCTAAGATTATTTCAGCGGGATTGCCCCCTATTATCTGAAATACAAAAAATATGAGAAGTGAGACAAAAAACAAGGTCATGATAAGCGAAACTATCTTTTTTATTATTGATTTTGTCATTATTTTAAGCTTATATCTTCTAGATTTAGTTTTTGGACTGGATAGGTCTTAAGACCTGTGTAGGCATTATTTAGGACTATGTTGTCGTTAGGGTCTTGTAAAAATACTGCCGCACAATCTTTGGCTATTATTTCTTGGGCGTCTTTTACATTTTTGATAAGCTCATCCCTATCTAAAGTTGCCATGGCATTTGAGATTGCCTTATCAAAATCTTCTGAAACATAGTTTAGGTAGTCCTTATCAGATGTTGAAACATACCTATCAAGGACTCTAATTGGGTCTGTGTAGCCTATGAATCCTGCTATTGTTGTTTCATAATCTTTATTTTTGTAGACCTTATCTAGCCAAGTTGAAAACTCGATTGGGTCTATAGTTGCGTTTATATTTGCCTTTTTAAGTTGGGCTTGGATTAATTCTGCTGTGTCCATGTGGAATTTGTAGTCACTTGGCACTGTCATCTTAAAGGAAATTCCATCTGGATAACCTGCTTCTTTTAATAATTCCTTAGCCTTTTCTACATCTGTTGGGTAGAGCTCGCCAAGGTCATTGAAATAGTCCTTAAGGGCTGGTGAGAATGAAGAGTAAATCTTTGTTGCCTTGCCCCCTGCAACAGTTTCTATTAACTCATCCTTATCGATAGCATAGGCTATAGCTTGTCTTACTCTAATATCATCAAATGGCTTGATACCATTATTTAGACCGAGAAGTTGGACTAGGTTTTGTGGGTGAGAATATGAATCTGTATTATCCTTTACTTGCTCAAGCTCATCTGCTGTAAGCTTTGAAGCAAGGTCCACTTCCTTGTTATTTAAGGCCATAACTAGGGCTTGGTTATCAGCAACCCTTACAACATTTACTTGCTTAATCTTTGCTGTGTGATCAGCTCTATGGTAGTCATCAAATCTTTCCATAACCATGCCCTCGCCTGGTGTGTAGGAAACAAACTTGTAAGGACCTGTACCAATTGGCTTAGTTTGGTTATCTTCATAGTCTTTTTTGACTATTGGTTGGTTTTGTAGGTAGATGAAGGAATTATTTACCTTATCAAGGGTCATGGTAATTTCTGTAGGTGATACTACTTTCATTTCTTTGATAGCTGCAAATTTAGATGACATAGGCTCGCCAGATGATAGGCCAGAAAGCTTATCATAAGTGTAGTAAACATCATCTGCTGTAAAATCTGAACCATCGTGGAATTTAACACCTTTTTTGAGTTTAAAAGTGTAGGTTAGGCCATCTTCTGAAATCTCGTAAGATTCTGCCAAATCTGGCACAAGATTACCATCTTCATCCACATCGAGTAGGCCATCAAAGATTTGATCCATCACAGTCTTGGTATCCCCTGCTGTAGCATTGAATGGATCAAGAGAGTCAATCTCTGTAGCCATGGCTACTGTAAGTGGTCTTTCTTCTGCTTGTGTTTCATTCTTTCCTTCTGTCTTTTGCTCTGCCTCTTTAGCACCACCGCAAGAGGTCATCATTAGACCTGCTAAAAGTAGAGTCAAAAGTGTTTTTGATTTTTTCATTTCTCCTCCTTAGGAAAATTATTTATTACTATTATAACACATGGATATTTTTTTAACAATGTTTTCTAAAAAAAATTTCCTATGTCCTATGGACAGTATACTTAAATAAAATTTTAATGCTAATTTTTATGGCTAATTTTAGTTATTCAATTTTAGATTTACAATAATAAGATATCACTTTATTGAATCAGTATAAAATGATTGTATACTAATTAATTATAAGGAGCTTGTATGAATTTTTTAGACCTAGCCAAAGAAATTGAAGAAACTATCATCAAGGATAGAAGGAATCTCCATAAGATTCCAGAACTTGAACTAAACTTACCAAAGACAGTGGCCTATGTAGAAGAAGAACTAAAATCTCTAGGTATCCCCTACAAAAAATTGGTAAATGGCAATGCCATAGTGGCTGAGATTGGTACTTACAAGGGCAAATGTATTGCCATCAGGGCTGATATGGACGCTCTACCAATCACAGAAGAAACTGGCCTTGATTTTAAATCGACCCACCAAGGCTGTATGCACGCCTGCGGTCACGATGGCCACACAGCCATGGTTCTTGGGGCTGCCAGGATTTTAAAGGAAAATGAAGATAAGCTAGATGGCCTAGTCAAGATATTTTTCCAACCAGGTGAAGAAATCCCTGGCGGTGCCAAGCCAATGATTGATGAAGGATGTATGGAAAATCCTAAGGTAGACAGAGTAATTGGCCTTCATGAAGGCGGAATTTTTGGTAATCTACCCCAAGGCACTATAGCCTACAAAAAGGGCCCGATGATGGCCTCTATGGATGCCTTTATCATCAGGGTGAAGGGCCACGGTGGCCACGGGGCAAGACCGGATTCTTTTATTGACCCGATTGCAACCATTAGTGAAATTAATTTGGGTCTGCAAAAGATTATCTCAAGAGAGCTTGACCCAACCCAGTCTTCACTCATTTCTATCTGCCAAATCCATGGCGGCACCTGCCAAAACATCATCCCAGATGAGGTTTGGGAGGAGGGTACAGTTAGAAATCTCAACGAAGAAACCAGAGACTTTATGGAAAAAAGAATGGCAGAAATTGTAGAAAATACAGCCAAGGCCTTTAGGTGCGAGGGAATCCTCGAATACAAGAGATTTTACCCAAGCCTTATAAATGACGATGACTTTACGGGCTATGTTAAAGATATTGCCACTGATTTACTTGATAAAGATAAAGTCATTGAGATAGCAAATCCATCTATGGGTGGTGAAGACTTTGCCTTTTTCCTAAAGGAAGCCAAAGGCACCTTCCTATCCCTTAACAACCTTAAGGAAAACAAAGATGGCAAAATCTACCCTCACCACAATTCAAAATTCGATGTAGAAGAAAGCACTTTTTATATAGGAACTGGAATCCTTGCAGAAGTTGCTTATAGGTATTTGAAAGAAGGAAAAAAATAAAAAAATTTAAACTGCACATCATAGCCCTAGGAATAGTCAGAATCCTAGCCTTTCCCATATCAGGTTTTATCAGCTACCATACAAGAAATGTGGATTTCACAACCCTTTGTACACCAATCCTTGCCTACGCAGGTATCTACACAGGTGAAAACCTAGACAAACTAAAGAAAACCGGACCAAAAATCATCATACTTTCTATCTTCGTAATCTTGGGTACCTACATAGGTTCATCTATTATTGCCCAAATTATCTTAAAAATGATTGGTCAAATCTAATTTAAAGTCTAAAAGAGCCTTGCAAATATCGCAAGGCTTCTTTTATTAAAATTAACTTTCGATAAGCTTTCTATAAATTTAGCGAATTTGATTCTCTAACAAAACTAAATTGATATTTTATAAATTTTCATCAAACTTTGAAATTAGAGAATAATTATAGTAATTATAGCAAACCTTTGTCACGTGTAAATATGCGATATTTATGAGTGCAGGCCTTGCTTTTTTATTTGTATTACTGTATAATTATTACGTTCATAGTTATATAATAATTATGAACAAAATTATAGAAAGAAGGTTATGTATTTGGTAGAAAAGAAAAATTTTCATTGGCCAACTTTTATACTTATGGCAAGTGTAACATTTATGGCGATCTTGTCTGAATTAGTGCCGTCTGGAATCTTGCCAGAGCTTATGACTGGTCTTGGTATATCAGAAGCACAAGCTGGTACTTTAGTTGGTTTTTATGCAATAGCCAGTGCGATTTTTGCAATTCCATTAATATCTGCAACTGTTGAATTTAACAGGAAGAAGCTTTTGCTTGGTTTACTAATAGGCTTTGCTCTAAGTAATATCTTAGTAGGTATTGCACCTAGTTATAGTATTGCCATTGTCGGAAGAGTTATTGGTGGAATATGTGCTGGAGTTTTGTGGCCAATGATTGCGGCTTACGGAATGAAGCTTGTGGATGATGAACATAAGGGCTTGGCCGTCGCTGTCATTATGAGTGGTACGACATTTGGTATGAGCTTAGGTCTTCCGCTTGTAACATTTATTGGTACAAATATTGGCTGGAGAGTTGAATTTTTAGCAATTGCAATTCTTATTATTTTTATTGCCCTAGGCAGTAATTTCATGTTGCCAGAAGTTTCTGGAGAAAAAAGAGTTGCGGCAAACTCACCTCTTACTCTTATAAAAAATAAAGGCGTGCTTATTATTATCTTACTTACCTTTATATCAGTAGTTACTAACTACGGAGTGTACACATATATCACAAATCTGGTTGATTCAATGAATTACAGTGGAGGAATTGGATTTGCCCAAGTTCTTTTTGGAATTGGTTCAATCTTATCTGTTTTTATTGCAGGAAAAATTATTGATAAGCATATAAAGACACTTTGCCTTTTAATGTTAGCATCATCATGCCTAGCCTTTATATTTTTTAGTGTCTTTTCATCAATTAGTCTTATGGTTCACTTAGGATTTATCCTATGGGGAATTGGCTTTGGAGCCTTAGTTACCTTATATCAAACAGCAGTTGCAAGACAAGTACCACCAAACGCATCAGCAGTTGCTACATCATTACAATCTGCAAGTTTTAATTTTTCAATAATGGTTGCAAGTTCACTAGGTGGAGCAATACTTGCAAATGGAAATATTAATAATCTACTTATCCTAATGACTACAATCTTAGGAGTAGGTTTGATTGTAACGATTTTATCAAAGAAGACAATGGCTTAATTATTTAAAATTTCTTAGGAGGAATATATTATGAAGAAAAAATTTATTAATGCAAAAGTTTATGGTCATGGAGATTCATCTGAAATCTTAGTTGAAGATGGAAAGTTTTCAAAATTTGGAAACAATCTGGGAGATGCAGATGAAGTTATTGATTTAGATGGAAAACTTGTTATTCCACCATATGTGGATGCCCACCTTCACCTAGACTACTACATGATTGGTAAGACTGATGAAGTTAAAAATGAATCAGGAACACTTTTTGAAGCAATCGACCTTTGGAATGACTTCAAAAAGGGAGTAACAAAAGAAGATATGAAAAATAGAATTTACCAAGCAGTAGAAGATTGTCTTTCCTATGGTACTCAATATATAAGGGCTCAAACTGACTGTACTGATCCTAACCTAACAGGAATAAAGGCTGCTCTTGAAGTACGTGATGAATTAAAAGATAAGTGTACAATTCAAGTTGTTGCCTTCCCACAAAATGGTATGTATTCATATAAAGAAGATGGCAAAACAGGAAGAGATTTAGTTGAAGAAGCGCTTGAACTTGGCTGCGAAGTTGTTGGTGGAATTCCACACAACGAATGGAGCCGTGAACTTGGAGAAAAGTCACTAAAAGAAATTGTTGAGCTTGCAGTAAAACATGACAAACTTATTGACGTTCACTGTGATGAAACTGATGATGTTATGGCAAGATTTGTAGAAGTATTAAATGCAGAAGCAATGATGAAGGGTATTGCTGAAAAAACAACAGCAAGTCATACTTGTTCCTTTGGATCAGCAGATGATTCATATGCCTTTAGAATGATGGGACTATTTAGAAAATCTAAATTAAATTTCGTATCCCTTCCAACAGAAAATGCCTTCTTACAAGGCCGCCAAGATTCATACCCAAAACGTCGTGGTATCACAAGAGTTCGTGAATTTGTAGATAATGGTGTTAATGTATGCTTTGCTCAAGACTCTATAGTCGACCTTTGGTACCCAGCAGGCAATGGAAACCTAATGAATATCCTTGATAATGGAATCCATCTTGCACAACTAATGGGCGAAAAGGACTTTGATAAGGACTTTGACCTTGTAACTTATAATGGAGCAAAAGCAATGTACCTTCAAGACGAATATGGATTTGATGAAGGAAAACCAGCTAACTTCATAGTTCTTGATGCACCAAATGAATTTGAGGCAATAAGAAATAGGGCTGAATGTCTTTCATCAGTACGTAATGGAGAATTCTTATTTAAAAAAGCAAAAAGAGAATTTGAAGTTGCTCTTAAATTAAAATAAAAATCAACAAAAAAATAGGGGCTCTATAGGCCCCAAAGCGTCGATAAATCCGCTAATTAATCGGGTTTATCGACGCTTTTTCTAATACAATTTGTTTTTAAAAACTATTACAAATACATCATCAGTTAATAATACAATTGAATTAAAACTAGACACTCTCTTTAGAAAAAATATTAATACTAACTAGCTTAAGTAAGTAGACCTATTTAAAGGAAAATGTCTATTAATTAAATTTTATAGCTTATCTTCAACTGATTTTATTTTTTGTTCCATAGAGGCTTTTTTATCTCGTCTGTCATCAATTTTTATGACTGTGTAGACCCTGTCTGCTCCCTTAGAAAATACTGATTCTTGCATCTTTCTAATGGCTGCAAAGGCCTTGTCACAATCTGCCTCAATTACAGTTCCCATAGGATTTAGCTTATATTTTAGGCCCTCATCCTTAAGGATTTTTTCTGCTTCTGCTACATATTTACTAACTGATGTTTCCTTGGTGCCTAGTGGCACAAGGGCTACTTCTACTATTGCCATTTAAATCTCCTCAAAAAATCCCTTATATATTTCGTAAGCCTCGTAATGGTCCTTCATGCCGCAAAGCTCTCTAATAGAATGCATAGCAAGCATTGGTATGCCCACATCTATGGTCTTTAGGCCAAGAACTGTAGTTGTGATTGGCCCAATGGTTGAACCACCTGTCTTGTCATTTCTGTTGTGGAAGGTCTGTAGCTTAAAACCCAATTTATTTGCTAGGTCAAAAAGTCTTGCCTTAGTTTCAACAAACGATGCATAGGCTCCATTTGCAGCGATTTTTACTACTAGGCCCTCATTCATCTTTACAATATTAGTTGGGTCAGAATATTCTGGATAAGATGGGTGAATGGCGTGGGCTTGGTCTGCAGAAATCAGCATAGAATTTTCCACCATAATTTGGTAGCCTTCCTCATCAAGGCCTGATTTAAGGGCAATTCTCTTAAGAACAGCCTTTAAGAAATTAGAAGCCGCTCCTCCCCTAGTCCTTGATCCGATTTCCTCATTGTCATTTAAGATAATCATCTTATTGGCCCCTTCTTTAGAATCTACAAGAGCCCTAAGAGAAGCGTGGACAGAACCGAGATTGTCAATCCTTCCTACTTGAACCATGTCATTTATTATTGCCCCAGCTTGCCTATCATAAAGGCCTAAGTCAAAGTCAAGGATAGCATCCTCATCTATTTTAAGGTCCTCAGCTAGAAGTTTAAGAATAAATCCATCCGCTTCAAGCGCATCGCTGATAGTTTTTACAAGAGGATAAAGTTTATCTTGAGGATTATAACCATAGCCCTTGTTGATTTCCCTATTCATGTGGATGGCTGCATTTGGAATAGTCAAAAGGTTCCTATCAATATTTACAAGAGAATATTTAATCTCATCACCTTCCTTGTAAGCAACTTTTCCTGCTAGAGATAGGGTCCTATCAAGCCAGGTTGAATGAATCATGCCCCCATAAGGTTCTATATTTAGCTTTAAATAGCCATTTGTTCCTATTTCTGCCTTAGACTTGATTTTAAAGCCTGGGCTATCGGTGTGAGATCCTATTATCTCAAAACCCTCCCTTGGGTCTTTTCCTATTTCAAAGGCAATAAGAGCGGAATCATCACGAATTACATAGTATTTTCCCCTTTCTAATTCCCAATTTTC
Source organism: Anaerococcus kampingae (assembly GCF_046365475.1). NCBI lineage: Bacteria > Bacillati > Bacillota > Tissierellia > Tissierellales > Peptoniphilaceae > Anaerococcus > Anaerococcus kampingae. The sequence goes on along the minus strand of NZ_JBGMEF010000008.1, from coordinate 2,360 downwards.
TTTTTCAGAAAGTCTCTTAAAGCCAGCCTCCTCTAGGATTTCGCTAGCATTTTTAACTGCGAAATAGTTTAGAGGAGATGCGTCAATAAATTTTATTAAATCTTCACTAAATTCTTTATATATTTTCATCATAAAATTATCATACGTCAAGACCGATAAAATTCATTTGAAAATGGGTATAATCTTCTTAATAAGGAGTTAAAAATGAATGAGCAAAAAAATTTAAAAATTAAATCAGTAATTATTGAAGGACTTATGTTCTTAGCCTACGCATTTTTCGCAGTCAACTGGATAGCAGGTTCAAAACTTACACCCAATATCCTAAATTTCTTTAATGTGGAAGGCCCTCACGCAGTTAGCCTTATAAATAATGTGGTAACTGTGGCAAAAATCTTGGGAAATCTGATAGCTGCAACAATCTTTGCCAAGCTCTTTCCCAAAAAATCTATAGGACTTGCAGCACTCTTAATCCCGGCAGGGGCCATGCTTGCAGCCCTATCCCAGTCCTTTCCTGTTTTTCTAATAGGAAGGTTTATAATGGGCTTTGGAGGAGCACTTTTTGTAGTCTACTTCTCACCAGTAGTAGTAAATTACTTCCACCCAGACCAAAGACCAGTGGTAAATGCGCTAAATAACGTATCCTACAATGTAGGATCAATCCTAGCTCTCCTTCTAATAGGACCGGTCATAAAATTATTAGGACTTGGTAGATGGGCCTTAGTAGCTTTTGCTATCGTATCTTTTATAATCTTCGCCCTCTGGCTAATATTTGGTGAAAACTTTGAAATTTCATCAACAAAAACAAGTGATGGCCTAGACTTTAACCTAAAAGATGCCTTTAAGGAAAAAATAGCCATAATCATGCCAACAATGTATTTTGGCCACTTGACCCTTTATATGGTCATGCTAAATATTTTCCCAAACACCAACTTTTCGCCAATACCGGCCAGCAGAATCTCAACCCTATTTACAACAGGAGCTTTAATCGGTACTCTCTTATCAATAATAGTAGCAAAAAAATCAAGTAAAAGAGTCCCAACCCTAAAAATATCAGGCATCCTTACAACAATAATAGCCATAGCCCTAATAAATTCAACAAATGCGACACTTTCAACAATCTTAGCCCTTGCTCTGGGAACAATAATGTATGTACCACTAACAAACTTCGTCCTAATCCCACAAGAGATTCCGGGAATGTATTCAGAAAAACTAACCCAAATCATGAGCGTCTATTGGTCCCTAGTTTATATCCTAGAAACCATAGCCTATCAGATAATAGTAATGATAGAGCATTCAGCGGGAGAAAAAACTGCCCTAATGGCAACAGCAATCTTATCAGCAACATTCATAATTGGATCCTTTATAATAAAAGAACCAAAAGATTTATAGAAAAAAGGGGCCTAAGCCCCTTTTAAAATCCCCTTTTTTCTCATTTTTTAATGAATTATAGTTTTTTACTTTAATTCTTCGTAATTATATCTCATATCGAATTATATTTATTTACAATTGAATCTTCGTTTAAAGGGGAGGCCCAAGGACCCTTTCGCATGGGTCCTCATCGGACGGAAACCCGTTTGCTACGCAAACTCCTTCGTGCTACCGCACTATGTTTCCGGCATAAACGCCCCAAATCAAGGGGCGTTTATGTCCCCCTTAAACCCCTCCCCGTTACACCCCACAAGCGACTCCTTAGCGGAGTGCAAACAGTGAAGCTTGCCTAATGGCAAGCCTCTCTTTTCAAGCATACCCCCTTGTATTAGCTATCCTTATCCTTACTGATTTTGACATTCCGATGCCTAAAAATCTCAATCTAGCCCGAATATTTCTTTTATATAAACTCTATATCTCAGCACTTACAAAAATTTAATTTGTACTCGTGCGTCAGGAGATTTTCTTAACGGCATCTCCATTTACAAAATCACCCGACCTTAAGAATGTTATTCTGTATTCTGAGAAAATTTGACGTCAAAGTTAGTTTAAGGCTCGTTTGCCTCTGGCAAACATTGCGATTAGAGAATCTAAGATACTAATCTATTGGGAGATTTAAAATAAAAAGTCACCGTCAAGAAAATCACACTGACAACTATATTTAAATAAAAATTTTGTTAATACTAAGATGACAAGTAACTACAAAAATACAAATTGGACTAGATTGTGATTTTTAGGGGACTTTTGATTTTAAATCAGTAAGAACAAGTCCACCTATATACGAAGTAATCTGTCATACTAAAGAAGATTTTTGAAAAAAATCTTCCTGTTTCGCACTCCGCTAAGGAGCCGCTTGGAGGGTGTAGCGAAGAGGGGGTTTAAGGGGGAGAGCGGTGAGGGAACATGTAGGACTCCCCAAAAGTTGTAGCTAG
>NZ_JBGMEF010000007.1:0-34517 GCF_046365475.1 Anaerococcus kampingae | reverse complement strand
ATTCAATAGTATATAAATATAATTTATTTAATGATAAGATAACGAAGAAATAAAGTCTATAATACCAATATCTTAGATAATAGAAAAAAGGGATTATTAAGGGAGCCACTCCCTTAATCCCTTCTTCTGTTATTACCAAACAATAATATCAATCTTAAAAACTGCAAAGCAGTTGTTATAGTAGCTGCCACATAGGTAAGCGCAGCTGCCCCTAGCATTTCTTTTGCTCCTGGTATTTCGCTTGCTTCTAGGATGTTTGCCCTTTCTAATACTGCTAGGGCCCTTTTGCTGGCGTTAAATTCTACCGGTAGGGTTACTAGTTGAAATATCAGGGTTAATGAAAATAATACTAGGCCTATGCTTACTAGTTTTGGCATGGATAGGATTAAGCCTCCTATTAAAACTGGCATGGATAGTCTTGATCCTAGGTTTACTGCTGGAACTATGAAGGATTTTATTTGTAAAGGCAAATAGCCTTCCTTATATTGGATAACGTGGCCTATTTCGTGTAAGCTTACGGCAAGGCTTGCTATTGATGAATCTGTAAAGGACCCATCTGATAGAGCTACTTCCTTTGTGACTGGGTTGAAGTAATCAGAAAGTGATCCCCTCACCCTTTTGATTGTGATGTCATTGTAATTATTATAATCTAGGACCATTTGAGCAGCCCTTGCTCCAGTTATTCCTCTTTTTGATTTAATTTTCTCGTATTTTCTATATTTGCTTTGTATGTTTGCCTGGGCAAGCATTGAAATAACAAAACCTATGAAGACTAAAATCATAGTCTTGTCAAAATAAAATCCATATGGATACATAATTTTCTCCCTTTCTATTTTTTATAACTAATTAACTTATTTAGTCTGTTCGAAGATTTCTTCAAAAGCTGTGTCTAAATCTGTAAGCTCTCCCTTTTCAGCTAATCTTACGCCATCAAGAAGAAATTCACCTAACTGATCCCTACTAAGGTCAGCTAGGTCTACCGGCTTTTTGACCTTGGCTGCAAAGGGCATGCCCCCATCTACTATTACCTGCCTGTAGAACATATCTACAGCTGTGGATGCAGAAATTCCCATTTTTTTAAAGATTGCCTCAGCCTTTTCTTTTATTTCTGGTTCAAGTCTTACAACTAGGTTTGATGTCTTGGCCATGATTTCCTCCTTTTTTCTTATTATATGACAAAGTGTTATTTTTGTAAAACATTTGTATATACATTTTCTTCTTTGTTTTTATTATTTAATGTGATATAATATTTTATATATTATTTTCAAAGGAGAAAGCATGATTAAAATAGATACTAACATGGTAATTTATGCCATGGATAAGGATAATAAGGAAGCTGCTAGGGCTAAAAGTGGGGACAGGATTCGTTTTGAAACTCTTGATTGTTTCTCATGCGAGGTAACTAGCGAAGACCAAGAGCTTAGTGGGGTTGATTTTGACAAGGTAAACCCTGCCACAGGTCCACTTTTTGTTGAAGGAGCCATGCCAGGTGATGTTTTAAAGGTGACTATTGAAAAAATCGAAGTGGTGGACCAAGGTCTTTCCATGGTTGAAAAGGGCCTTGGTAGACTTGGTGATAAGATTGACATGCCTAAGGCTAGGATGGTCGATGTGAAGGGAGATAGGGCTTATTTTAGGGGACTAGAGTTTCCTCTAAATAAGATGGTTGGTGTAATTGGAACAGCTCCAGCAGGAGAAGCCATACCAACAGGTGCACCACACGATCACGGTGGAAATATGGACTGTACCCAGGTTAAGGAAGGGGCTATTTTATACCTTCCAGTAAATGTAGAAGGAGCTCTCCTTGCCCTAGGCGACCTCCACGCTGCTATGGGTGATGGGGAAGTTGGCGGCTGTGCCCTTGAAATCAATGGGGCAGTTGAGCTTAAGGTGGAAGTGGTTAAGGATTTTGCCTACAAGACTCCAATGATAGATGTAGACAATAAATATATCACCATTGGCTCAAGAAAGTCTATTGATGAGGCAAGTGACCTTGCCCTAGCTAATATGGCTGACCTAATCATGAAAAAAACTGACCTAGATTTCTATGACACAAATATGCTCATGACCATGGCAGTGGACCTAATCTCTTGCCAGGTGGTAAACCCAAATATGACCATGAGAGCAGAAATATCTAAAGATATCTTTAAATAAAATTATCTCCAAGCCTTGAATCTTTAAGGATTCTCGCTTGGAGATTTTTATTTACACTTTACATAAGTTTCATAAGTAGGCTCTGAGTTTTCTTTGAAGAAGTCTTTCAGCATGCTTGCCAAGGGGTCTGTCGTGTCTGCTTCGAAGAAGATTTTATCATTTGTTTTGTAAGCTTCTAGAAGGGTGGCCCCTATTAAATCTTTTGGATTTTTAAGGTCAAAGCCTGCTAGATAGGCTATTTCGTCAGCTTCTAGGAAGGCTGCAAAGATAATTTGACCTTTTTCTTCATAATATAGGGCATTTTCTGGAATTGTCCTTGTAAATTCTTCTAGGCCCACGCTTAGGGGGTTTAAATCTTGGTGAGTTTTTTTGTAATAATCATAAAGAAGCTTTAGACAAATATGGTAGGATTTTTGATCCTTTGTGGTCTTTTTAAGCTTTAGATCCTTATCGATGAGGGGGTTTTTTAGGTCGGCTTTTCCTACTTCTAATTCGTAGGTTATTCGCCTTAGGCTAAAGCCGCACTTTTTTAAAAAAGCTATGACATCTGTCTGATCCGAATAAAGGCCTATTTGCAAAGCTTTTACGGATTTTTTTATTAGCTTATCAAAGTCTTCTGGCTTTATTTGACTCATGTCTTTTATTTTTATGTAGAGGTTCTTTGAGTGAAATTTATTTGTATAAGTTTCCATAAATCTCCTTTAAGAATTAAAGCTCCCTGCTGGGAGCTTTTGCTTGATTTTAAGAAAATGTAAAGGCACCTAGAGGATAGATGGCTAAATCTAGGTCTTCTGATTTGAAATATCCTTCTTGGGCATAGACCCTATTTGTCATGACGTAGGCGCCATCGTTTATGAAGATTTCTAGGGATGACCTATCTGAAAATATTCTTAAGCTTGTGATTTCATCTATTTTTATAAGCCTTTCATCTCTTCCCGAGCCGGATGCGCCCATTTTTAGGGATAAGATGCCGTCTTTGTAGGCTAGAGTCACATCTTTTCTTAAATTTATTTTAAAATCGCCCTTTATATTGTAAGCGGATCCTTCAAAGGTCAATTCTTCATATACTTTGCCTTTTTCTAGGTCAATTTTTGAGCCTCTTAGGGCCTCTAATTCCTTGATTGGTTCTTGGACTAGTCTTTGGTTTTTAATTTTTAGCTCTCTTGGTATAGTTAGGGCATGTTGCCATTTGTATTTGACTGATGGGTTGGTGTAGTCTGCATCTGGGATTCCCATCCAGCCTACAAGAATCCTTCTGCCAGCTTCATCCTCAAAGGTCTGTGGGGCGTAGAAGTCAAAACCGTAGTCAAGCTCTTCAAAATTTCCCAGCTTGTAGGTCTTATTTTCTAAATCTAGGTCTATGAAAAAATATCCTGACTGGTAGATATTTTGGAACTTGTATTCTTGACTTGCAAGACCCTGTGGGCAGCAAATTAGGATTTGCTTTTCACATAGGTCAAAAAAGTCTGGGCACTCCCACATAAAGCCAAAATCATAATCTGTCTCTATCCTCATGTGGTAGGTAAAATCTTTTAAATTTTCTGATTTGAAAACTAGTACCATGCCCTTATCAGCCTTGGACCTGGCTCCCAAAAACATATAGTAGGTCCCATCTTTCTTGTAGATTTTAGGGTCTCTTACGTGCTTGGTCATGTCTGCTGGATAATCATCATTATCCATTATGAGGATTTTTTCACCATAGCTGTAGGCATCAGAATCTATCTTTAAGGTGTTGTGTTCTCTACCTTCGTTGATGCCATCAAAGTCGCCCGGGTATTTTACATTGCCTGTATAAAAGAATGAAAGCTTATTATCTTCTATGAAGGCTGAACCTGAGTAGGCACCATTCTTGTCATACTTACTATCTGGAAAGATAAAAAAATCTTCTCTCTTATAATTTATAAGGTCAGGACTTGAAACATGGCCCCAGCCTATATCTCCCCTATTTTCATCAAGGGGTGAGGCTTGGTAATAAAAATGATAGGTCCCATCTTTCTGGCAGAGACCGTTTGGGTCATTTAGCCAACCTGTCTCTGGATAGATGTGATAAGCTAGAAGAAGCGGATCTTTTTCCACTTCTTCCTTCATTTTTTGTAATTTCCCGTAATTTTCTTGGTAGATTTTCCTATCAAGCATTTTTTATCTCCATTATCTTGGCAGCCTTATCTCTTAGGCCCTGTTTAAATTTGATATCCATATCATCTGAATCCATTATAATTACCATGGTTTGGTCAGATAGGCCCTTGGATTTGATAAGGTCTGGGTCAAATTCGATTAGTAGGTCGCCTGTTTTTACCTTATCGCCATCTTTTACATGTTTAGTGAAACCCTGACCATCTAGGGAAACTGTGTCTACGCCAATGTGGATTAGGACATTGATGCCATCAGCGGAAGTTAGGGTTACGGCGTGGCCTGTTGGGAAAATTGATGCAACTTCACCGTCAAATGGGGCATATACTCTTCCCTCGCTTGGATTGATGCAAACCCCATCGCCCATCATCTTTGATGCGAAGGTTTGGTCAACTGATTGGCTGACATTAAAGACCTCTCCCTTTACAGGGTTAAAGATTTCGATTATTTCCTTTTTAGCTGGTGCGGCTTTAACTTCTTCTTTTTCTACTAGTTTTTCTTCTGTTTTTTCATCCTTTTTAGGCTCAGCTTTTGGGGCTGGCTTTTCCTTTGCTGCAAACATATTTGACTTGCCAAAGAAAATTGTAAGACCAAAGGCAACAACCATTGCAATTACAAGGCCGATTATAAAGTCTAGCCAATTTTCTGGTCTAATTGAGATGATACCAGGGATACCTGCAGCTCCTAGGGCAATGGCAAGTACATGTCTTAGGGCAATATAGGCAGATCCTGCTGCAGAACCAATGATTGCAGCAATAAATGGATATCTTAGCCTTAAGGTAATACCAAACATAGCAGGCTCTGTGATTCCAAGCATGGCTGATACACCTGATGCGGCAGCGGTTGATTTCATTTTTTCATTCTTTGTTGTAAGAAGAACAGCTATAACAGCAGCTCCTTGGGCAACGTTATTCATTGATGCTGTTGGGAAGATAAAGGATCCGCCTGACACAGCCTGATTTGCAATAAGTTGGGTCTCAATTGGTATAAAGGAGTGGTGCATACCTGTAAGGGTAATTGGTGCATAAAGAAGACCAAAGATTGCCCCGCCCACAAAACCAAGTTTGGTGTAAATAAAGGTGATGGCATTTGTAAGCATATCACCAGCGTTTCTCATGATTGGACCTACTAGGATAAAGGTAATAAAACCTGTAATTAGGGTCGCTAGAAGTGGGGTTGTTAGGTTATCTAGCCAGATTGGGGTCTTATCGTGGAGGAAGTTTTCAATCTTTGCTAGTATCCAAGATACGGCAAGAACTGGTAAAACTGTTCCTTGATAGCCAACTGCTGGTATAGCAAGGCCTAAAATATTCCAAACAGGCACATCAGCAGGGGCTGTTGTACCTAGGGCATAGGCATTTAAAAGCTCTGGGTGGACCATAATCATACCCATGGCAGCTCCTAAAAATGGATTGCCTCCAAATTTCTTAGTTGCAGAAAAGCCTATAAGAACTGGTAGGAAGGCAAAGGCTGCTGATGAGAAGACGTTGATCATATTAGCAAGGTCTGCTATTTGTGGATATAGGCTAATAATCGAATCTGTCCTGCCATTAAAAAATGGACTGGTTAAGATATTATTGATACCCATCAAAAGACCGGCAGCAACGATAGCTGGAATGATTGGAACAAATATATCTGATAAAACCTTGACCCCTCTTTGGAGGATATTGCCCTTAGGCTCATCGCTATCCTGGGCCGATCCGCTTTCTCCAACGATTTTTCCAACCTCTCCTGTAACTAGGTTGACCTTGCCAGGTCCTAAGATGACTTGGTATTGGCCATTTGCAATGTTTGTGCCTTGAACACCTTCTAGGTCATCGATAAAATCTCTGTCAATCTTATCAAAGTCCCTTAAGACTAGCCTAAGTCTTGTGGCGCAGTGCTGGTAGGATATTATATTATCCTTGCCGCCAACCTTGTCGACGATAATTTTCGCCAATTCTTGATTGTTCATAATAATTCCTTTCGTAAAAGTTGAACAATATTTATAAATCTTAATAATGATAAAAATTTATAAATATTATCTCTTGTAATAATTATAGCATTAATTACCATGATAATGCAAAAGTTTTCAAGGAAGTTTAAGGCAAAAGAAAGGCCGGATTATACCGGCTTAGATTATTGATAAAGTGACAAAATCCAAAAGGAAGCGTTCCGTTCGGAAGAAATTTCAAGAAATTCAAATTGAAATAATCCGCCCGTAAATCGCACTGTTTGAGCGTAAGCGAGTTTGCGATTTACAGGATTATGAAATTTAGAATTTCTAAATTTCTGTAGTCGGATAAGCGTTTTTGGATTTTGTCTATTGTCTGAATTAGATTATCCTAGCTAATTTTCTATAAATTAAGGGCCCTGTCCACGTTTCTGATGAAATCTTGGACGTTTGTTACCATGGATACTGCTGTGACTGTACCCCTGTCTGAGAGTTTGTTTACAGCAAATTCTTGGATATCGATGGTATACATATAAACAGGTCTGACCTTTTCATCAAAGATATTATAAGATGGGGTCATGTTGCCTGTGGCGATTGTATAAAGAATCGCAGACATCATTATGATTGTAGATGTCTTTCTGGCGTGCTTTCTCATCCCATTTTGGGCCTGGTAGACATTGTTAATTGTCTCAGGTAGACCAAGCCTATCCCTGATGGTGCCTGCAATTACAACAGGTATATCCATCTCCACACTTGCCTTCATAAAGCCATCCTTGACAAGTCCGCTTTCTACAAGGGCCTTGGTTGACCCATATTTTCTGGCAAGGTTGATTGTCTCAAAGAGGTTTCTGGTTGTATTTTGTTCTTTTTCAAAATGTTCTTGGCCCCAAGATGTGCCATAAATTCCCTTTTCTAGGTCAAAGGCAGCTGTTTCTGTCCCGCAAAAGATGGCATTTACATAGCCATTTCTTATTAGCCTTTCTAGGGCAAGTCTTGAGTCACGGTCTAGGGCTAGGGCAGCACCGACAATTAGGGTCACATAGCCCCCATTTTCCTTTTCGTGTTTTAGGACTTCATAAAGGTTGTCATAATCCATGGAGAAGGCTGTTTCACGAGACCTACCAGCCCTAAAGGCGAAGGTATCAACGTGCTCATCTGGCTCTAAAAAGCCCTCTGTCCACACATAAATTCCCTCAGAAGCGTCTTCGGTGCGGCCGATAACTACCTTATCACCTTTTTTAAGATTTCTAAATTCGACTATATCCACGCTCTCCCCGCCCTCTGTGTCATTTGCTACACAGACTGTATCCATCCTTGACTGGCCGGCTAGGACCCACTTGCCATTTATCTTGAAATATTCTGGATAAACTGATAGGGCGTGGTAGTTTCTAGGACTTAGGCCATCAACTGCAACTTCCTCTAGGGTCACATTTGGAGCATTTTTTAGAAAATCCTGATCAAAATCTGGATGATGGTATTTTGGCATTTCTAGGCTCATTACTTTTCTCCTTCCTGGCTATTTTTATCATCTACTAGGGCCTTTTGGAGGTTGACTACAAAGTCTTGGACATTGGTCACCATTGGCACTACTGCGAGGTTTTCCCTGGCTGCTTCTACCTTGTGAACGACATTTTCAGTAACATCGACAGAGTATAGGTAGACTGGAGAAACCTTGCCATCAGCTCTTTTCCTATAGGATGAGGCCATATTTGCCACTGAAAGTGAGTGGAGCATGGTTGCTATACAAATTATAACTGTGGCCTTGTCTAGCTCTTTTTTAGTTGCTGTAAGGGCCTTATCTGTATCACCGATGACCTCTGGAAGTGGGCCGTCATCTCTGATTGACCCAGAAAGAACAAAAGGCACATCCATTCCTGCTAGGGTCTTTATGATGCCGTCTTTGACATGGCCTTCTTTGATAAATTCTTTGATAGAGCCTGCTATCCTTACTTCGTTTAAGAGGTCTAGGTGGTTGTAGTGGCCCATTGGTTGGTTTTCTTGGGTGTAGATATTTTGGCCAAGGGCTGTATTTAAATATCCTCCCTCAAGGTCGTGAGTTGCCATGGCATTGCCGCCTAAGAGGCAATCTATGAAGCCCTCTTCTGCCAAGGCATTTAAGGCATTTCTTGTATCATAGTCAAAGACTACTGCAGGTCCTAGGACCCAAACTATATAGCCATCTTCAGAATCTCTTTCGTGTTTTAAAAGCTCAAATAAATAGTCATAATCTCTTGAAGAAGAAGTCTCAACAGACCTGCCTGGCTTGGAGTAGGCATCTGCTCCAAAGGCATTTTCATCGACAAAAATCCCTTCTTCTAGATTTCCTTCCCTGCCTAATACTATTTGATCGCCCTTTTTAATTTCCCTAATTTCCTTGATTATAATTTCCCCATCAACAAGGCTTGCCACACAGTTAAGGCTGTTGTGATCTGGCAGGATAAACTTGCCATCTACCTTATAAAATGTAGGCTTGTGGTGGGTAAGGTAAAAGCCATCTGGGGCTATGCCATCAGCTTCTGCTGGGCTTACTTTAATATTTTCTGCCTTGGTAAATTCTTCCTTAGAAAAATCTGGCAAGACAAGTTCTGCTAGTTTAAATTCCATGTCTACTCCTTTTTATTTTTAAAATTTAACGTCAATCTTACAAGAAGGCAAGCAAAGTCCAAAGCAAATGGGCAAAAAATCCTGCACATAGACCGCCTATGGTGTGGCAAATTATGGCATTGCCTGTCATTTCCTTGGTATCTAGGGCATCCATCATGGCTATGTGGGTTGATAGATAGCCTGACCAGCACATGCATATAGATGTGAAAACTGCTATGTCATTGCCTGAAATTATTCCCCTGCCTGCCATATCTGCTACAAGACCTATGGCAGCACCAGCTGAGCCTAGGGCTGTGATTGGAACAGCTATGGCCTCCGGGCTTTTAAAGCCAAAAATTGGATTTATTATAAAGGATAATTTCTCACCTATTACTGGAAGGAGGGCTATGCCTTGGTTGGCCTCGCCTGTATAGCCATTTGCTCCTGGCCCATTTGTTAGCATAATTACTAGGGTACAGATTAGGCAAACTCCAGGAATTATAGCCACTCCCATGTCTACTCCGACCCTGCCCCCATCAAGGAGGGCTGTGATAAATCTAGAGCCAACAGAGCCCTCTCTTACCTGCCTAAAGCCCTTAGGGATAGGCTTTACAGACTTTGTTTCTACCATCTCTTCTGTCCCGTAATATTTTTTGGTCTTTCTAATCATAAGCCTTACCGATACAACTGATCCGCAAACTGCCCCCAGTAGGCCAACCATGGCCGCCTTTAGGGAGGCCTCAACAGGCAGTGCCATCATAGATGTGACTGTGATAAGGCCCATGCCAAAGGCTGTGCCTAGGTTGGTTAGGGCTGGCATCTGGTATTTTTTAAAATACATCCTAAAATTATCATCCCTAGCCAAGGTGAGGATGGCTGGGTTATCAGACATAAAGCAGGATAAAACTCCTAGAGAGCTTGCTCCTGGTAGGTCATAAATAGGACCCATGAGCTTAGAAAGGATTTTATTTACCAGGGCAATTACCCCAAATTCTGAAAAAATCGCTGATAGGCCCCCTGCAAGAACTGCCACCGCCATCAGGTAGAAGCATACATTCATCAAGAGGTCAAAGGAGGTTAGCATCATGGTCTTGACCATGTTTGTCCCACCCATTATATTTGCCATATAGATAAAAAGTCCCAAAAAGAGGCCCAAAAATATAAAGACCTCGGCGCTTATATCTTTTTTTATATTTTTATTTACATCAAGCTTGTCCATCTTATTTCCTTATGTAGAGATTTAATTAACGATTATTATCGTCTATTCTTTTTAAATTTATTAGACTACTTCTACCATACCAATCATATGGCCAAAAACTAGGAAAATTAGCTAAATACTCTTCCTAAGTTTCTTAAAACAAAACCCAGCTCTAGGATCATCCTAGGGCCAGGTGATATTTACTATCTAGCATAAAGTTACATACATTACTGCTTTTATGGTGTGCATCCTGTTTTCTGCTTCGTCAAAGACTAGGGATTGTTTTGACTCAAAGACTTCATCTGTAACTTCGATTGAGTCAAGACCGTATTTTTCAAAGATTTCCTTGCCAACCTTGGTTTCCTTGTCGTGGAAGGCTGGTAGGCAGTGGAGGAAGATAGCTTCTTTATTTGCCATATCCATGATTTCTTTTCTAACTTGGTAAGGTTTAAGGATTTTGATTCTCTTTTCCCATTCTTCAGCTGGCTCACCCATTGATACCCAGACATCTGTATATATTACATCAGCATCTGTAGCTGCTTCTTTGACATCTTCTGTAAGGGTTACTGTTGAGAAGTTTTCTTCCGCAATTTTCTTGCATTCTTCAACTAGCCATTCTTCTGGGAAGAGCTCTTTTGGAGCGCAAGCTACAAAATTTATACCTAGTTTTGCACAAACTACCATTAGGGAATTTGCCATATTATTTCTAGCATCGCCGAAATATACGAACTTAAGGCCCTTAGAATAACCAAAGTGCTCTTCGATTGTTAGGACATCGGCTAGCATTTGGGTTGGGTGCCACTGGTCTGTAAGACCGTTCCATACTGGGACTCCTGAGTATTTTGCGAGCTCTTCAACGTGTTCTTGCTTAAAGCCCCTAAATTCTATACCGTCATAGATCCTGCCTAGAACTCTGGCTGTATCGGCAACAGATTCCTTGTGGCCCATTTGTGAACCTGTTGGATCAAGGTAGGTTACTCCCATGCCTAGGTCATAAGCCCCTACTTCGAAAGAACATCTGGTCCTTGTAGATGTTTTTTCAAAGATGATTGCTATATTTTTGCCCTCAAGATATCTGTGAGGAACTCCAGCTCTTTTCATGTCTTTGAAGTTTTTTGCTAGGTCTAAAAGGTATCTGATATCTGCTGATGAGAAATCAAGAAGTTTTAGAAATGATTTGCCTCTGAAATTTTTTGCCATAATTTACTCCTTTTGTGTCCATAAAGTTTTATTAACTATATTTTAACATATTTTTTAAAACTTTGCAGTATTTTTTTAATTGCCTTTTAAATCATAAAAAAAGCCACAACATCTTATTTTTTGTCGCAGCTTTCCTTATTTATATCTCTAAGGTCTATTATCCTGTCGGCAATTAGGTCTATAAGGGCCTTATTATGGGAAATGAAGAGGATGCCGACCTTTTTATTTTTGGCAAAGTCTAGCAAAATTTTACAAATCTCAGCCTGGTTTATAGTATCAAGCATACTTGTGACTTCATCTGCTATTAGGTATTTGCAAGGATCTCCCATTACCCTTGCCAGGCAAATCCTTTGGAGTTCGCCGCCTGATAGCTCTACGGGAAACTTGTCTAGAAACTGTTCCCTGATGCCAAAGGCCTCTTTTATTTCGCCAGTCACTTGCCAGCCTTCATTTAAAATCTTTCCCACCTTCCAAGTGATATTTACGTTTTTTTCTGGATTTTGGTGGACCATCTGGACTGGCAGAAAGCCCTTAAGGTCTCTGATGTCCTTGCCATCCACAAGGACAGTCCCCCTCGGTGCCTTGATATAGCCTGCTATAAGTTTACCGAGAGTTGACTTTCCGTAACCAGATGGGGCCACAAGGCCCAAGACCTCACCCCTCTCTAGCGTGAGGCTACAGTTTTTTATAATATCCCTCTTCCCATCATAGGAAAAGGACAAATTCTTTACTTCAATCATTTTCTATCCTATCTAAGTCCATGCCATTTTCAGGCAAGGCCCTTATGAGCCTTTTAGAATAGGGATTGGCTAAACCTGCCCCCTTATTAGCAAAGGCGGACCTATCCCCTACTTCTATAATCTCTCCATCATAAAAAATCCCAATCCTATCGGCACATGACAAAGCCATATTTATGTCGTGGCTTATAAGAAGTAGGGTCTTGCCAGCTTCCTTCATCTTTTTAAAATAGCTGACAATTTCATCTGTAGCCTCCTTATCCATGCCAGGGGTCGGCTCATCTGCAAGTATAAAATCTGCCCCGCTTAAGATCGCATCACTTACAAGGACTCTCCTTGCCATGCCACCAGAAAGCTCTCTTGGATACATATCATCAACATCACTCCCCAGGCCAAAGGACTGGTAGACCTGTCTTTGTTTATGATAATCATCCCTTGCTAGGGTCATCCTTGCCTGGTCCTTGGTTTTTAAAAGTGGGTTAAGGGATGTGATTGACTGGGGAATGAAAAATATTTCCCTTCCCTTGACCCTTTCCAAAAGAGCTTGGTCAAGGATTTGCCCCTTATAAAGGATTTCTCCCTCGCTTAAGCCATTGTAGGGCAAAAGGCCGAGGATGGCGGAAGCTAAGAGGCTTTTTCCAGAGCCTGATGCCCCAAAAATCGCCATAATCTCTCCTTCCCTGACATCAAGACTTATATTTTTAATTATATCAAGCCTCCTTCGCCTAAGGCCCCTTGTGTATTGGTAAAATGACACCTTTAAATTTTTAACTTCTAATATATTCATAAAATCACCTGTGATATGAGTAAGGATCTAGCAAATGTTTGACATCTTCACCCAGCCTATTTATGGCAAAAACCAAAAAGCAAAGCAAAAGCCCTGGGAAAAAGGCCAGATGCCATGATCCACCTATAAGGTATTTCATCGATTCTGATAAGATTATACCTATGGATGGACTGGATAGGGAAAGGCCAAAGCCCAGAAAGGAAATGGCTGACTCATGAAGGATGGCGTGGGGAAATAGCAAAATAAGGCCTACAAGCATCTGCGGGAAAATCTTTGGCAGAATGTGGTTTTTAAAAATATAAAGCCTCGACTTACCCATTGCCCTTGATATCTTTATATAATTTTCATCCTTAAGAGCAAGGATTTCTCCCCTCAAAAGCCTGGTAAGGCCTGTCCAGTGAGTAAGACCAATTCCTAAAATCACGCCCCTAAGGCCCCTGCCAGCTGCTATTGCCACAAGGATTAGGACCATCATGTGGGGAATGGAAAGGCTTAGGTCAATTATAAAGTTAATGACCTTATCCAAATACTTATTGCCAAAGCTCTGGAAAAGGGCGAAGACACTTGCCACAAGAAGAGCTGAAAGAGAACCCAAAAAGCCAATCTGTATGGAAGTAGCAAGGCCCTTGATTGTCCTTAAATACATGTCCCTGCCAGTTTGGTCTGTCCCAAAAATGTGGGAAAGGCTCGGCCCTTGTAATTTATTTGCAAAATCAATTGATAGGTCTCCTTCATTAATCATTGCCCCTCTGATAAAGATAAAGGCCACAAATAATATGGCAAGGCCAATCTCTATCAAGGTCTTTTTTCTAAGGCTCATTGGAGATTTTCCGATTAATTTCCTATTCATAGGCCCCTCCTAGTCTTACGTCTAGCCTTGGCAAGATTAAATCCCAAAGCCTATTGCCTAGATAGACAAAAATCGAAGAAAAAAGGACAAGTCCCAAAAGCAGCGGTGCATCAGACCTAAGGCCAGCTTCTACAGTCAGGGACCCAAGGCCTGGATAGGAAAAGACATTTTCAACCAAAATGGTCCCAGAAAAAAGCTCCGAAAAATACGTAAAGAGCAAACTAAGACCTGGTAAAATCAAATTTTTAAGGGCGTACTTGCTAATAATTTCTCTCTTTGTCATTCCACGAGCCTTGGCATAGCTGATAAAGTCTTCATTTAGGATATCTTCAGTCTTAGCCCTGGTGTGGAGGATGATATTTGAAGATCCCACCAGGCTTAGACAAAGGCAAGGAAGGACCATATGGTAGAGCCTATCAGCAAAGCTGATATCTTCTGTCAAAACTCCCGCAGGAGATCCCATAGAGGCTGGAAAAAGCTTAAGCTTAAGGGAAAAAACCATAATAAGGACCAGGCCCAGCCAAAAGCTAGGGGTCGATGCAAAAATTATGGCATAGGCCTTGATAAATTTATCCCTAAGGCTACCTATATTTGCCCCTGCCACAAGACCTAGGAAAATACCCAAGACCCCTTGCAAAATCCAAGCTAGGGCCATCAGCACAAAAGAATTGGCAAAGCCCTCTTTTATTATGGCAATGACCTCTCTATTATAAATATTTGAAATCCCCAAGTCGCCCCTAACAAGATTGGCAAGCCAGCTTAGGTATCTTTCAAAAAGGGGCTTATCAAGGCCCCACTTGGCTATTAGGGCTGCCTTTTGACTTTGATCAAGCCCACTTCCCTTAGCCCTTGCAAAGGAGGCTATGGGGTCAATTGGCGAAAGGTCTAAGAGCAAAAAACTTATAAAAGATACTGCCAGAATGAAAAGAATAAAGGTGACAAGCTCCCTTAAAATTTTCTTCCCCATCTTATTCCCATTTCCAATTGGCTATAGAATCTATAAGGGTGTAGCGAGATGAATGTGGCTCAATCTTTGTCTTTCCAAGCTCTAGCCCATCTCTTACAAGATATAAGTGGTTTTCATTTACAAGCCATACCCAAGGACAATCGCCCTTCCAAGAAAATCCATTCTCTCCATCCCATTGGGCCTTTTTGAAATTATCATAAAAGTCTTCCAAATTATCTGCTGAAAGGCCATCTTCAAAATATTTATCAACCCTTTCATTGGCATAGAAATTGGTATTGTAATAGTCATAACCCCTGAATTTAGAAGCATAGGAATAATACATATCTAGTGGGTCGTAGCCGCCCCAACCAAAGAGGACTGCCTGGCTATACATCTTATCTGCAAAAAAGTCCCAGTCTCCATAGATTGGATTTACATCAATGCCAATTTCCTTAGCCTTTTCAGCGAAATATACTGCGAGATTTTCCCTATCTTGGTAGGCATAGTAGAGGTCAAATTTGGCTTTCACTCCGTCCTTTTCACTGATGCCGTCAGAGCCTTCCTTCCAACCTGCTTCATCTAGGATTTGCTTAGCAGCTTCGGTATCTCCATCCTTTATATCAGCTGTTTCCTCGTTATACCAAGGAAGATTATCTGCTATGGATGTAGCCTTGGTGGCCTCTCCATTTAGGACATGATCTATTATCTCTTGCCTATCCATGGCTATATTTAAAGCCTTTCTTATAGCTATATCGCTTGTAACGTCATTTCCAATTGGTGCACCTGGGGCTAGGGTCTTATCGTCTGTGACCTCTCCAGTATTAGCCACAACTGGAAGGGAGATTCCCCTATTGTCTACGGTTTTGACTGAAAGCTGGTGGAAGCCTTCTACTTCCATATCCTTGGCTGTATAAGGGATTCTAATAATATCGCAAAGGCCCTCCTTGGCTGTGGCAAGGGCTGTGTCATCATCCTTAAAGAAAATGAAGGTCAACTTTTTAAATGGAACCTTATCCCCATAATAATATTCATTTGGCGCTACTATCATCTCTTGGCCCTTTTTCCATTCGACAAGCTTAAAAGGACCTGAGCCTACAGGATTTTGCCCATAGCCGTCCTTGTATTTGTCCTTGCTTACAATTCCAAGAGATGCCATGGTGGTTGTAAAGGAAATGTCTGGTTTTTCTAGGACAAGGTTAAGGGTCTTATCATCGACTTTTTCAGCCTTTACGAAACGGGTGAGGTTGATGCCAGCAGTATTTTCTTCCTTAGCCTTGTTATAAGAAAATACTACATCATCAGCTGTTAGATCTGTGCCGTCAGAAAATTTAAGACCGTCTTTGAGGGTGACTGTGTATGTAAGCTTATCATCTGAGATTTTATAATCTTCTGCCAAATCATTTACTATATTTAGGTCCAAGTCTCTCTTAAGTAGGGATGAGTGGAAAAGTAAGCTTGATGAATGGCTTGCCTCATGGATTGGGTCAAAGCCCTTTTCTGGCTCAGAGCCTATGCCAAGGATTAGTTCATCCTTTGGATGGCTTGTTTCAACTTGTGTCTTTGTTTCTGTCTTTGTCCCAGTCTTACTTTCATCTTTAGAAGCCCCACAAGCTGTGAGTGCAAGGCTTAGGGCCAAAAGACCAACGACTTTTCCTAGTATTTTCTTCATTTCTTCTCCTTTTACAATAAAAATAGGCATAGGTCACCCGTCTGAGTTTCCTATACCTTCTTAGTATAATTGCTTAAATATTTGCCCCTCTTTAGCGAGGGAGTTTGGATATTCTTATCCCGGCCACTTCTGCGACCTAAAATGCTTCCTGCATTTTATAAATTCTTTTCAACTTCTATCATGGCAAGGTCGACAAGTTTTTTGATCGAATAATCGGAAATTCCTACAATTATATTGTCATCGTGCCTGAAGGGAATTAGGATTTTGATTGCAGGCGATAAGGATACAGCCTGGCTAATCTTTTCTGTGATTTCTCCATATAGGGAATTTGTAAGCATAATCCCAATGGGTCCTAGGATTATATCAGCCTTGGCGGCATTTACCACTACTGGGTTTTCTCCAGTAGCTCCCCTATTTGCCCCAGCCTTTAGCATGGCGCTTGTGGCTAGAGAATTTGTCCCAACACATGTTATATCAAGGTCTTTGTGGCGGGCCCTTAATTTTGTTATAAGCTCTTTGCCAAGACCTCCGCCCTGGGCATCTATTACAAGTATTTTCATAAATTCCCCCTAATAGAAGATTACGATATTATTATAACATAAGAAAATGTTTTTTAAAAGATTTATTCAATATGAAAAGGGCCCCATAAGGGACCCTTCACATAGAAAAGAATAAGTTAGTCCTTGTTTTCATAAGGGAAAACATAAAGGAATTAATAATGAAAAACCTAGCTAATTTGATAGCTGCTATTATTATAACACAAATTTTATCTTATGCAAACTATTTCATGAATTTTTTTTCATATTTAATCCATGCTCTTTGCATAAAAGCTTTCGTTTTCCTAATTATCACATTCTTCGATTTTTTCTATGTCTTTATTTTCTCCAATTATTACAAGGAGGTCGTATTCTTCTATAACCTCATCAGGGCGAGGAGATACGATCATATCGCCATTTCTCTCAAAGGCCACCACATTTAGGTCAAATTTATTTCTAAAATCCAAATCCTTTAGACTCTTGCCAACCCAAGTCTCGTGAGCCTTGACCTCAGCCATAGAAAATTTATTTGAAAATTGGATA
The DNA here is from genome assembly GCF_046365475.1 of Anaerococcus kampingae. Lineage (NCBI taxonomy): Bacteria > Bacillati > Bacillota > Tissierellia > Tissierellales > Peptoniphilaceae > Anaerococcus > Anaerococcus kampingae. The sequence continues at coordinate 17,251 of NZ_JBGMEF010000007.1, read as the reverse complement.
AATTCCATAAGATTTGATCCAGAAATGAGCCTTGCAAGCCTTTCCCCACTATCTCTTTCCGGGAAAATTATCCTGTCTGCCCCAATTTTCTTAAGAATTCTAGCCTGAACAAGGGATGTAGCCTTAGAAATTACAGTTTCAATACCGGCATCCTTACAAAGAAGGGTCGCCTCTATACTTGATTCAAGATTTGATCCTGTAGCAATTATAGCTATATCAAAGTTTTTGATTCCCAATTCATTTAGGGCATCAGGGTCTGTGATGTCTGCTTGGGCGGTATAGGCCACATCGTCTGCTAGCTTTTGGATCTTGTTATAGTCCATATCTACAGCCATGACCTCTATATTTTTTTCTGATAGCTTGCGGGCTAGGGCAGAGCCAAACCTGCCTAGACCTAGTACGATAACATTTTTCATATTTACTCCTTTATCCTATAGATATAAAACTTTCTGGATATCTGATTAGTGATTTTCTAGTCTTCATGCCAAAGGCAAAGGCCATGGTCATTGGGCCAATCCTGCCTAGGTACATACAAATGGTTATTAAAATCTTGCCAATATTTGAAAGATTCGAGGTTATTCCCATGCTGGCTCCTACTGTGGCAAGGGCTGATACGGTCTCATAAAAAATTTCCACAAGGCCTGCCTTTTCTGTAATGGTAAGGATAAAGCTTACAGAAAGGATAATTGTCACAGAAACAGCAAAGATAACAAGGGCCTTTCTTACTGTTTCTTCTCCTATGTGTCTTTTAAATAAAACCGGCTCATCTTCACCCCTAATAACGGCAATAGTTGAAAGGATGAGGACGCCAAAGGTTGTAGTCTTGATCCCCCCTGCAGTAGATCCTGGAGATCCACCTATAAACATAAGGCCTGCCAAAAGAAGGGCTGTAGAATCCTTGATATTTTCAAGCTTAACCGAATAAAAACCTGCCGTCCTTGCTACAGTTGATTGGAAGAAGGATTCTGTAAGAGAAGCTTTAAAGCTTTCCCCGACAAGGACTCCCCCGTCCTTTTCAAGGATAAAAAATCCAAGGGTACCCACAGCTAGAAGGATTCCTGTAAGGCTTAGGACAAGCTTAGAGTGGGTTGAAATCTTTTCAAAAGACCTCCTCCTAAAAAGCTCACTTGTAACCACAAAGCCAAGACCACCGATAATAACCAGGCCACAAAGGGTGGAATTTACAAGCAAATCATCCCTAAAAGGATAGATGCTATCGCCCAAAATATCAAAGCCAGCATTGCAAAAGGCTGATATAGAGTGAAAAATCGCATACCATAGACCCTTAGCCACACCAAAAATCGGCACAAATCTGATAGCTAAAATCATAGCCCCGATTAGCTCCACCCCAAAAGAGAAGAAAAGCACATACTTAAATAAGGCAATCATGCCCTCCAGACTTTCGACATTGAGCTGTTCTTTTAGAATTTGCCTAGAACTTAGGCCAATTTTTTTGCCCAAAATTAGAGGAATCATCGAGGTAATACTCATCACCCCCAGGCCCCCAATCTGGATAAGGACAATAAGTAGAAGATGACCGTAAGAATTCCAATGCTCGAGGGTATTGACAGGGGTAAGGCCTGTAACACAAGAAGCAGAAGCTGCCACGAATAAGGCATCAATAAGGCTCGTTTCATTACCACTACGAGAAAAAAATGGCATCCTCAAAAGCAAAGCTCCGATTGTAATCACAATGGCAAAGCCCAGGGTAAGGACCATAGGCGGGTTGTGGGTTATATTGTCATATATTTTGGATAAAAAATTCTTTTCCATATTAACTCCTAAACAAAGCCCCTTTTTATAAAAAGAAAAGGGAGTAACTAGCTAAATTCTACAGTTTTTTATAGATTTGTCAAAGGCTATTTGTTAAAAATTAATACAAAAATTTTCATTCTGGGTAAAATAATATATAAGAAGACACAAAGAAAGGACGACCATGAAAAAACTACTTACAATAATTGCCATGAGCCTAATGATTTTCCTGCCCAAAGAGGCCTTGGCAGATGAATTTAAGGAAATAAATATAGAGGCAAAGCTCGATGAAAAGGGAATCGGCTCTATAAAAGAAACTTGGCATATAGATGAAAATGACACAGACTATACAGAAAGATACAAGGCCATAAATAACTTAAGGGGTCTTAAAATCGAAGATTTTTCCGTCTCAGCCTTTGGCAAGGATTTTGAAAAAGCCGACCCTTGGGATATTGACAAGTCCTTTGAAGAAAAGGCCTACCGCTACGGCACAGTCCAAAAAGACGATGGATACGAGCTTTGCTGGGGCATAAGCAAGTATGAAGATAATGTCTACGACCTAAAATACAAGATAAGCCCCCTAGCCATCGGCCTAAATGATGCTGACATGGTCTTTTTCAAATTTGTGGGAGATGACTTTGATCCCATGCCAGAAAAAGTAAATATCAAAATCACCTCCTATAAGCCAATAGAAAGGGATGTGAAGTTTTGGGGCTTTGGCCTTAAGGGCAATATAGAAAATAGGGACGGGGTCATAGAACTTAATTCTACTGGAGGGATTGACTATGCCACAGTCATGATCAAATTCCCAAAGGGGACCTTTGCTACTTCCTACAGGGAAGATAAGAATTTCAAGGACTATGCCGACCAGGCTGTGAAGGGGTCTAAACGGGAAGAAAACCAAGGCAAGGCCTACAAGCCACCAATGCCAGTTTGGGCTAAAATTCTAATAGGTCTTGCTAGTGCCCTTGGATTAGCAGGAGCCTTTGCAGGAATTCGTGCCGCTAAGTTATCATTTTCTGAAAAAAGAATAACAAATCTCAAAGATTTAAGAAAACCAAAGGACTTTGGCAGGGAATATTTAAAAGATATCCCTTATGATGGCCACATCGAAGACTTGGCCTTTATTATAGAAAAGACCTACATCAATTCCATAAGTCTAGCCGAAGACTATGTAAATGCCTTCATCCTCAAATGGGCCCTTGCTAAAAAAATCGACCTAGGCGAGGACAAGTATGGCCTAGTGTCTGAAAAGAAAATTAAAATCCTAGAAAGACCAGACAACATGGGAGCCCTTGAGGGCAAATATTTCGACACCCTTTATAAGGCAAGTCTAAGAAGCCATGATGGCTTCCTTACAGATTATGCCTATCAAAAATACCTAGAAAAAAATAAGGATTCCCTCGATAATTTCTATGAGGACCTAGAAGACCTTTCTCTTGCGACCCTCAAGGAAAAAGGCTACATCGAAGACTATGAGTACGAAAAGACCTTCCTATCTTCATCAAGGACAGGGACAGAGCTAAGGTTGACCCAAAAGGGCATAAGCCTTTATGAGGACCTATGCAAGTTTAAATCCTACCTTGCATCTTACGAGCTTGTTGGAGAAAAAAGCCAAGAAGAGATGCCTAAGTGGAAGGGCTTTCTAGTCTATGCCCAAATCCTAGGCCTTGGAGAAAGCTTTGAAAAAATAGTAGAAAGAGATGACTATTATATGAATAATTTCATCTACTACCCATATTTATTTACAAACTCCAGAGGATTTTCAAAATCCATCAACCAATCTTATGGTGAGGCTACAGGCTTTTCAAATGCAGGCTTTGGAGGTGCCACATCAGTAGGCGGAGGTGGCGGATCCTTCGGTGGCGGAGGTGGCGGCGGCCGCTAAAATACAAAACAAAAACACCTAGCTAAGGACTTTGCTCCTTCTAGGTGTTTTGTTTTTCTAATTAATCACATTTACTTTTTGCCCCTTAAGAAGCTTAATAAGGTCCTTTTCCTTCTTATAGGCAAATCTCATATTATCCTGGGCGTTGGCCTCCTTGAAATTTACTATAAGAAGGAGGTTTTTCTCAGCCCTTGACAGGGTCACAGACTTAATCTCATCAAGCTTTACTTTTTTATTTAAAAATGGATTAAGCTTATTGGTATAAAGAAAATCCCTGCTAAAGCCCCTGGCAATTATGCCCGAATAGTTCCAAAAAATTATGGCAAGGCCAATAGCTAGGGTGTTTATAATATAAGGCTTAAAGACCCATTGGTAGATGGCAAACATGACTAGCATCATTAGATATACAGCCAAGTCTACCTTGGTAAATTTAACCCTAATTTCAATCCCAGAAAAAAGATAGAGGTTATAAAGACCTAAGAGGGTAAAAACCCCCGCTAAGATAAATATCATAAGTCCTCCTAGTTGTTAGCAGAATTTGCAGCTGCAGCCGCTTCGCTATCCTTGATATTATTTAGGCAAATGACAAGGGCAAGCATGGCCTCAGTATAGTCCTCATCTAGGACCCTTAGCTCGTATTGGTCGGTCATGGCGAAAAATACCTTAGAAATCTCGCCAATCTTTTTCCCATCAAGGCTTATATCAAAATTATAATCCCAAATAGATCCCTTAAGATTAATAGTCCCAAAATCTGTCTCTATGTCGACCTTTCTTCTCAAAAAACTTAGCCTAGACTTGATAGTCATTTGGCTTCCGTCCTTAAGATCTACAAAATAAGTAGGCAAAAAGGATAGGATTTTTCTCTCAACCTTAAAGGCCTCCTTCATATCCTTGTCAAAAACCCTTGACCTGTAGCCAAAAAAGGTAAAATCCTGGTCCAGATAAAAGGCCTTGTCATTATTTTCATCCATAATCCAATATTTGTCAGTTATTTTGAAAAATTTTTCCTTAAAATAGTATTTTTTCATATAAAACTCCTTTGGTTTTATCGCAATTTATAATATAGTATTTATATTAGATTATACCCGAGAAAAGAAAGGAAGAATATGAATACAATCACAAATTATATAAAAGACTTGGTAAATACTCCATCACCAACAGGCTTTACCATGAAGGCCACAAAATACCTTTGCGATGAGTTTGAAAAGCTAGGCTATAAGCCTTACACAAATAACAAGGGCAATGTCATAGTCCCAATAAATGAAATGGAAGAAAATAATGGCCTTCTTTTATCAGCCCACGTCGATACTTTAGGCCTTATGGTTAGGTCAATAAAGGCCAATGGCGCCCTAAAGCTTACCACAATAGGTGGTTTTCCTTATAATTTTGTAGAATTTGAAAATGTCACAATCCACACCAGATCTGGCAAGGAATATACAGGAGTATGCAGGCTAAATAATCCAGCAGTCCACGGCTCATCCGACCCAAGAGAGGCCAAACGTGATGATACCACAATGGAAGTAGTAATAGATGCCATCACCCATTCTGCGGAAGAAACCAAGGCCCTAGGCATAGAAAATGGGGACTTCATCTCCCTTGACCCTAGATTTAGGGTAGACAATGGATTTGTCAAAAGCCGCCACCTAGATGATAAGGCATCAGCAGGTATCCTCCTTGCCCTAGCCAAGGAAATTAAGGATAAGGGTATAAAGATAAACCGCCCTTTATACATGATGTTTACAGTCTATGAAGAAGTAGGCCATGGGGCAAGCTCAGGACACCCTGCTGGCATTTCTGATATGGTCGCAGTCGATATGGGAGTAGTCCACGATGATTTAACCTGCGATGAGCTTAAGGTATCAATTTGTGCCAAGGATTCGTCAGGTCCTTATAATTATGACCTAACAAATGATTTAATAGCCACTGCCAAAAAGGTCGACATAGACTACGGAGTAGATATTTACCCATTCTACGGATCTGATGCATCAGCCGCTGTGGCAAGTGATTATGACTATAGGCACGCCCTAGTGGGATGCGGTGTAGCAGCAAGCCACGGCTATGAGAGGACTCACGAAAAGGCAATTAAGGGCCTATTTGACCTTCTTCTCGACTTCATCCAAAGATAGGAGATAAAGATGGAAAATAATAAAGATAATAAAAATAAACAAGGCTTATTAGCTAAAATCTGGGACTTTTACAAGAGTTTTGCGGCAATCTTTCTAATAGTCTTTGCCATCAAATTCTTCGTCATTGGCCTTACAGCAGTATCAGGCCACTCCATGGACCACACCCTCGCCACAGGTGATATCATGGTCGTAAATAAGCTACCACAAAGCTTAAATAAATCCTATAAGAGGGGCGATATAGTCATCTTCCACTCCCCAACCGAGCCTTGGAAGCTTTATATCAAAAGAGTAATAGGCCTTCCAGGCGATATGGTCGAGATTAAAGATGGAAGCTTTTATATAAATGATGAGAAGCTAGAAGAAGACTACCTAGATGAGGGCATGGAAACAGAAGCCACAAGCGAAATGACAAGTTGGTTTGTAGGAGATGATGAATATTTCCTAGTAGGAGATAATAGAGTTAAATCAAACGACTCCAGAAACTTTGGCCCTGTGTCCAAAGATAGCTTCCTAGGCGAAGCCATCATGAGAATCTACCCACTTAACAAAATAAAAACCTATTAAAGAAAATCAGCTCCAGGCAAGTGCTTGGTAGCTGATTTTTTGTAGGCATGTTTATGATTATAGAAATTTTCCCTCGCTTTATTCTTTAGAATTACGACAGGGGATTGGATTTTAATCTAATAATTTCCATGAAAAAAGTAGGAGGCTTTTGCCTACCTACTTTTTAAATCGAAAACTTATTAGTCTTCTTTTTTCTTTTTCTTTGTTGCTAGAAGTCCTGCTATTGATATGCCCATGCTTGTGACTATTGGTGCAACTGATCCTATACCTGTTTTTGGATTTGTTGACTTGTTTTCTTGCTTAGCAAGTTTTTCATCATCAACTGGAGTACTTACTTCTCCTTTTTCCTCAGTCTTTGGATTTTCCTTTGGACCTTGTGGAGTCTTAGGATCTTCACCTGGCTTACCTGGCTCATTTGGCCTATTTGGTGTTTCACCTGGTGTACCTGGTTCATTTGGTTTATTTGGTTTTTCACCTGGTGTGCCTGGTTCATTTGGCTTGTTTGGTTTCTCGCCTGGTGTGCCTGGCTCATTTGGTTTTGGATCTTTTGGATTCTTTGGTCCTTCTGGTTGAGGATTGATTGGATCTTCTGGTCCTTCTGGCTTTGGATCTTTTGGATTCTTTGGTCCTTCTGGTTGAGGATTCTTTGGATCTTCTGGTCCTTCTGGTTGAGGATTCTTTGGATCTTCTTCTGGCTTTGGATCTTTTGGATCTGGTTTTGGACCTTCTGGTTGAGGTGGGATTTCGCAGACATTTCTTGTACCGATTTCAATAATCATGTCTTGTTTTTCTTTGATTGTATTTGTATCCCTTGATACTTCCTTGCTGTTTTCTACCTTAACAGTAGTTTCAGTCTTACCTGGTATACCTTCTTGAACAACCTTGTGCTTACCAGCATCTAAGTTAGGATTTTCCCTGATTATTACATCATAAGCTTTTTCGCTTTCAAATTTGAACTCGCCATCAGTCTTAGAACCGTATTCTACGACTCTATTCTTTGGTTCAGTTCTTTCTTCTTTGACTTCAAGCTTACCAGTTTCCTTGTTGAAGGTTGTGGTATATTTTACAGATCCCTTAGAGCCTTCTTCGACGACTTTTTCTTCACCAGCTTTAAGCTCTGGGTTGTGTCTGTACTCAGTATTATTACCAAGTTCAGTTTCTTTCACAACTGGTTTAACACCGATTCTTACTACTCTATCTTCTTTTTCTGTGATAGTCTTTGTAGTTTCTGTAGCTTCACCAACTGGCTTAGAATCTTTTATCTTTTGGGTAATTGTAACTTCTTCCTTGCCTGGCTTACCTTCATTTTCAATCTTTTGGAATCCAGCTTCAAGAGTTTCGTCATAGATTACCTTAGTTTCGTAAGGTATTTCCCTTTCGATTGTCTTTGTAGTTTCACCTTCAGATGGTTTCTTACCTACTCTTACAATTCTCTTTTCTGGAGCTTTTGTTTGTATTGGTTTACTTTCTTCTGATTTAGTTACTTTTCCATTTACGATAGTATGAGTTACAGTTATTTCTTCTTCACCAAGTTTTCCTTCTTTATCGACTACTGTTTTACCTGGTTCTAGAGTTTCATCTACGATATATTCTGTTTCAAATTCAACTGCTTTAGTTTTCTTAGTTTCAAAAGTACCTGTAAAGTCATCACTACCCACTTCGATAATTTCTTTAACTGGTGCTTTTGTTTCTTTTGGTTCTGAAGTTTTTGTTACTTTAGAGTTTTCGATAGTTACTGTAAATTCTTCTTCACCTTCAACACCTTTTTGGACTACCTTGTGTTCACCCTTCTTAAGTTCAGGGTTTACCCTTACTTCTACTTCAAATGGTTTCTTATTGGTGTAAGTGTGAGTTCCATCAGATTTTGCACCAACTCTAATCTTTCTTGTAACTGGTTCTTTTGTTCGTTTTGTTTCTCCACGAACTTCTTCACCAGCTGTACCATTTTTAATTTCTCTTGTTAGCTCGGTTTCTTGTTCACCAAGTTCACCCTTTTGATCTTCTACAATTTGACCTGGTTTTAGGCTAGGGTCAACTGTTACTTCAGTTTCAAATGGAATTGGGTCTTTGTCAACAGATTTAATCTTGCCTGTGAAGTCTTCATCACCAACTAAGATTACAGCATTCTTTGCTTTCTTAGTTACTGTTGGCTCAGAAGTATTTGTTACCTTAGAGTTTTCTATAGTTAGGGTCTTTTCTTGTTCGCCCTTTTCACCCTTTAGTTCATTTCCTTCATCATCAGTGGCGTATTTCCATTCACCCTTCTTAAGTGATGGATCTTTTCTAACTTCAACTTCAAATGGAATTTCTTCCTTAACTTTTTCAGTTCCGTTAGTCTTACCACCGATTTTAACAACTCTGTTTTGACCAGCCTCTTCTGTTTCGGAAGTTACAACCTTCTTTTGATCTTTGTCATAAGTTGTTGTGATAGTAACTTTACCATTTTTACCTGGGGTAACTTCTTCTGTCTTTCCAGATTCGAGGTTTTCGTCATAGACATATTCTGTGTTAAATGGTTTTTCTACAACTTTTGTAACTGGTTTTGTACCAATTTTTACAACTCTATCAGTTGCTTCTTTAGTTGTTTTAAATTCGCCTTCTTTAGTTTCAGTTACTTGGCCATCCTTGATAACAAGTGTGTTTGTTCTTTCTTGTTCGCCTGGATTTCCTTCTTTAACAACTTCTTGTTGACCAGCATCAAGATTTTCATCGTATTCGATTACAGTTTTATAATCTATATTTTTCTTTTCAACTATTTCGTGAGTGCCATCATTTGTTCCCTTACCTACTTGGATAAGTGCATCTTCTGCGGCAACTTCTGTTACAGTTGGCTTGCCATCTACTTTGGAGTTTTTGATTGTCCAAGTTGTTGTCTTTGTTCCAACTTTACCTGGTTTTACAATCTTGTATTCGCCTTTTTTAAGTGTATCTACTTCTTCAACCTTATATTTAAATGGCAATTCTTCCTTGTGTTCTACCTTGCCTTCGGTATTTCTACCTACTTTGATAATCTTTTTAACAGGCTCTTTTTTAACTATATAGTCCCCAACTACAGTACTTGTGACATTACCATCTTGAATATTTATTATTGTAGTCCTAGTTTTCTTTCCTAGCTCACCTTCCTGCTCAACTTTTGTTTCACCTGGAGCTAAGGAGTCATCAAATTGGATTTCTGTTTCAAATGCAATTTCTGAACTTTCTTTTATTTCATGGTTGCCATCTGCTACACCTTCACCTACATGGATTAAGCGTTCTTGTGGTGCTTTTAATTCTTCTTCTTTAGTATCTGTAATTTTTGAATCTTCGATAGTGTAGGTTACTTTCTTAGATCCTTTTTCACCCTCGGTTATGACTTTTATTTCGCCTTTTTTAAGATTTGGATCTTTTTCTACCTTGGTTTCGAAAGGAATTTCTTCTGTTTTTACTACTTTTCCATTTGTACCATAGGCCATAAATTGAGCTTCTGTCTTCTTTGTGCCTACTTCTAGCTTACCGTCTTCTTCATAATAGTGAGCTGTTACTGGTACATTTAGGAGGGCTCCGTCTACTGACTTACCTTCTTCGGCATTTGGTACTGTGGCAGTAACCTTACCAGTTTTTTCATCGATTGAAACATTCCAAGTATTGCCCTTATCATCTGTATATGTTGGTGAATCAATTGTAAACTTACCTGGTCTTCTGTTGTAGTGATCTTCTGTATTTAGGATAACATCTGAAGATAGCTTATCTCCTGACTTACCAGCCTTAGCATTGTAGCGGGCAGTCATATTTGCCTTTTCTTCGATTACGAAGTAGGCATTGACTTCTTCTTTTATGTCCTCATTTGGTTTTTGTTCATCAACATAGTGAGCAACAACTGGTACTGTAAGTTTTTCTCCACCGTTAAATGCTGTAGGGTCTACTGGTTTTGCAGAAACTTGTCCTGTTTTTTCATCAACTTTTACAGTCCATTTATTTCCCTTATCATCTGTAGCAATTTTATTTCCTGTTTCGTCAGTTTCTAGAGTATCTGGAAGACTATAGTGGTCTGGTGTTATTCTCTTACCATCTTCTGTAACTTTGGCAGCTGATGTTTGCTCATTTACTGGGAAGTTAACTTGAGCGTCATATTCTGGCTTGATGTAGGATGATTCTTGGACTACAAAGTGGAACCAGTGGACGTCCTTTGACCCGTTGGTATAGGTGTACTCAAGCGGAATTGCAATAAAGTCACCTGCCTTGGCTGATTTTGGAGGAGTTATTGTAAACTTAGAAATATCTTTAGGGTCTACATCTACCTTCCATTGGTCTTCTGGTGCCTTACCCTTGTTTTCACGGTTGATAAAGTCCATGATAAGCTTACCAGAAGCTTCTCCCCTTTCATCAGCTGCATTCATTTCATCAGCTGACTTACCAGTACCACCTGGTTTTTCCGGATCTACAATTCCTACCTTAAATGGCTCGCCTGGTTTTACTGCTGATGATGTTACCTTAGATGTATCATCACCATTGCCATCTTCAAACTTTTGGTCGTAATAGCGTGTATCATCGAGGTTTAGCTTGAAATTACCTATTAGGTTGTAGTGGTCGTAGCGGTCGATGCCTTGCTTGTCAATTGTTATATTAGATCCCTTATGGTTTATGTCGGCAGTACCTGCACCTGTTTCTACATAGGTTCCTGTTTCACCAGAATCATCAGGTGTTTCAGCTATAGTCTTAAATTCTTCAGCTGTTCTTGGACGGGCAAAGAATTTAACATCTAAGTTTTGAAGAGCTTTAAAGTCAGGTGTATTGAAGATTGAGTCTTCATTGATGACAGTCTTGCCGTTTTCGTCTTTTTTTAGGGCTCCTTCTGGCATCTTGATGTGGATATTGCCATCATCTCCTATATAGGCACTTGCTCCTGGTACAACTTTGCCTGTAATAGGGTTATAGACTTGGCCCACTAGCCTTTCTCTTGCATTTTCATCCACATTATCTACCTTGATGCCTGTGTCGATATCTTGACCTTGGACAAAGACCTTTTCATTGTACTGGCCATTTAATTTTAATTGCTCAAGCTTATCATTTTCATTTGGCCATGGGTTTACCTTGTAACCTAAAGCAAAGCTGCCTTTAAAAAACTTCACTCTTGGATTGTCTGATGTGTAATTATCTTCAAAGCCAAGAGAAGTGAAGTCATTATCCTTGTTATTTATATGCTTTAAGGTTTCTTCACTGGCCTCATAATTCAAATTTCTTTGTGACCTAGAAGCCGTAATTTTTGTATTTTCATTTGGCTTATAGGTTACATCAGGAGATTCAGAAGTTAATTTCTCCCCTTTGTCCATCATTTGTTTTTCGCCTTCATCAACAGGTATAAGACCAGAATCCGTAACATAAACCTTAGTATAGGTTCTTTGACCTGTCTTCTTGTCTATGGTAATTTGGTAACCATATTCAGTCTTACTTGAGGTATCTGCGGATGGGTTCTTAGTATTAAATTCTAAACCATCTTTTGCTTCACCTTGATCGGTTATATTACTTTCTTGATTTGTATCTCCCGGCTGTAGGTCCGTTTCCTTATAACGTTCAGATTTATTGTAGTCCTTTATTTTTCCTTCATCTTCACCATAATTTGGGTCAGTTGCTTTTTGGATATGTTTATCTTCTTCTTTAGCAGCTTCACCTTCTCCAGCTCCTTGGGCATCAACAAGACTTGCATCAGACATGTCAAAAGCTTCTTCTTCGGTCTGGGCATCTTGCTTGATATTTGGAGTCTGTTTTTCTTCCTTTTCTTCCTCTTTTTCATCATTTCCTTGAGGAGTATTTACATTTGCTGCTTGATTATCTTGATTTACAGCACTAGGAGTGTTTTGACTAGTAATGTTTTCTTCAACAACCGGAGCAGTCGTGTTTTCACTAGCTTGAGCCACATTTGCCCCACCTATAATAAAGGAGGCGGATATGGCTATGGCTAGGAGGTTTTGTTTCTTATTCATAGCTTTCCTTTCTTTTATCTACATTTAATTATTGCAATATATATTAAAATAATTCTAAATTTACATGTTAAATATCATACCGGAATTAGGAAAACAATTCAAGGACCAAACCCTCTTAATTTCAATACTTAACACGAATTTAACAATCGCTTTAATTCACTAATTCAATATCTTTTTAGTTTTATTGAACATCTTTACCAAAAAGCAAGAAAAAGAGCTAAACACACCATTTTCAAATTTTAAAGATATTGACAAGTTTTTTATCATACTACTCTAAGTTTTGTTGTAGAGAATTAAAAGAAATAAAAAGATTTTTAAAAAAACAAAAACCTCCCAAAAAAAGGGAGGCAAGATTTTGATAATGTTTATTTTTACTAATAGCTTACATGACTAGCCTATATGAGATTTTTCCTCACTCCGTTCATCAGAATGACAGGAAAAGATAAAGGTTCCTATTTATTAAACATTGTAAAGGTGATAGAACCCAAAAAATCTAATTAAACACCTATTAAGATGTTAATATAAACTCCGAAGACCAATCCACCAATCCAATGTAAGTTTGCCAAAGGCAAACATATGCTCATGCTCCCCGCTAAGGGGCCGCTTGGAGGGTGTAGCCGAGAGGGGTGCAAGGGGGACATAAACGCCCCTTGATTTGGGGCGTTTATGCCGGAAACATAGTGAGGTAGCACGAAGAAGTTTGCGTAGCAAACGGGTTTCCGTCCGGTGAGGGAACATGCGGCGCTCTAAGCCGCTTGGGCAAATTCTTCCCTTGGCTCTCCCCCTTGGACGAAGATTCAGTTGTAAATAAAGCAAACATATAAAAGATATAGAATTTGTTATTAAAAACAAATAAACGCAAAATTTTCGAGAAAATTTTGTAGAGAACGTAATCTTTTTACAATCAATGCTCCTATTCGTCACATCGGTCCTCCCCGAGCCGGACGGGCTAGTTCAAAATTACATAAGGTTTTTCTAAAATTTCTTCTGCGGTGCATTGCACCTTGAGAAATTTTGAAAACCGTAAAAACTTTGCAAACTGAAGTCCTATCCCAATTTGATGAAATCAAATTGATGGAAGGTCTGATACTTTAGTAAAAGTTTTTACTACCATTATCTCGGATGGGAAAACCACTTTATTTATACATATCAAGCTTACCCATCAATTCATCTATCTGATCAATAATTTCCCCGATAAAGTCGATGGCATCTTCTATTGGCTTAGTAGTACTCATGTCTACTCCAGCTGCTTTGGCTAGGTCTATTGGACCACGTGAGCCGCCCATTTTTAGGACTTCTAGCCAGGTTTTTCTGTCTTCTTCTGTGCCGTGGACGATTTTTTCTGAGATGGCTGTTCCTACTGTTAGACCTGCTTGGTAGGTGAAGGAATATAGGCCCATGTAATAGTGTGGTTGTCTCATCCAAGTAAGTTCTGCTCCCTCGTTTAGTTTTACAGAATCTCCCCAGAATTCTTGAAGTTTTTCTCTAAAGATGTCATTAAAGTCATCTGCTCCTAGGCTTTCACCCTTGTCTACTCTCCTATAGACTTCTCTTTGGAAGGCTGCCTCGAGGTAGTGGGTTACGAAATTATGGTAGTAGGTCTTGCCTATCATTGTGGCTAGGACCCAAAGTTTTTCCCTGTCGTCTTCTGCCTTCTTTAGGAGGTATCTTTCCATGGTTATTTCATTGGCTGTAGATGGAGCTTCTACAAAGTACATGGACATGTCATTTGATAGGGCATTTTGATTGTCATTTGACAAGATTCCTTGGCCTGCGTGGCCTAGTTCGTGGGCGAGGGTCATGACTTGGCTCATGGAATTATTGTAAGTAGTCATGATAAACGGATGGGATCCATAAGGGGATGCGCAGAAAGCACCGGTTCTCTTGCCTATGTTTTGTGAATAGTCTATCCACTTGTCGGCAAAGGCCTTTTTAATGTAGCCGATGTATTCTTCGCCTAGTGGTGATAGGCCATCTACTATATAATCTCTAGCCTGGTCAATTGATACCTGTGGCTCATATTCTGGGTCTATGGCTAGTTTTAGGTCTGCATAGGTCATTTCATCTAGGCCGTAGTGGTTTTTGATGATTGTAGCATATTTTCTCATGATTGGGGCAAGTTTTTCCATGATTATGTCAATGTGATTTTCATAAATATCAAAGTCCACGTCTTGGCGGGCTAAAAGATAATGGAAAACTGACTTGTAACCACGAAGGTCTGCCATGATTTTTTCGTTTTGGATTAGGGTGTTGTAGACTGATGCGTCTGCGTTTTGATAAGCTCCTAAGACCTTGTGATAATCTGCAAAAGCCTTACGTCTAAGCTCTGTGTCAGTCTCACCTTCTAGGTATTCCTCAAAGGTGTTGTGGTTTAGGACAACTTCCTCGCCCTTGTAATTTATATTTTCAAATTTCATATCACCATAGCGCATGTCATTGTAGTTTACATATGGGGCATCAAAGGTTGGGGCAAGGGCTGCAAGGGCTGCTTCTGTCTTCTCATCTAATAGGTATTTGGCCTCATCCTTCACTCTTTTTAGGTAATATTCATAGCCTGGGTGGTCTTTGGCCACTTGGTCTAGGATTTTTGGGTCAACCTTGACTAAGGCTGAATCATAAAAAGAGAGTGTGGCCGCAATTTTTGCATATTCGCTGCCAAATTTGGCATCTCTTTTGGCCATGGCATCGTCTGTGGCGTCTGTTTCCTTAGAAATTCCAGAAAAAGTGCCAAGCCTATCTGTAAGGCCAGAAATCTCAGCATAGGCCTCAAGGGACTTATAAACATCATCAGCAGTCTTTAGGTCTTTGAAATCTTCCTTGAATTTATCAGCCATATCGCCAAGTTTTTTTATATCAGCATAAAAGGCTTCATCAGTAGCATATAAATCTTCAATAGCCCAAATTTCCTTTGGGTCAACTTCGTTTCTTTTTTTCATGTTTTTCCTTTCTTAAAGATAATAATTCTTTTAAGATTATTATATCCCTTTCTTGGCTTTGATAAAGATTTTTAGTATTAATGTGTTTTTATTTTGGTAGTAGATAGCTAATGACGATGTAGATACAAAACCCTTGATGCAAAGAACCATGAGATTTCTCACTTTCGTTCGAGATGGGTGGCGGGAGGTTCAGCTTTGTGTTAGGAGATGTGGTTTGTTATTGAATTTTTCTTAAATGTTGGTATATTAATATTAACCATGAATTCCAAGAATATTGCATGGTCTCAACCAAAAAAAGACGAGCGGTTCGGGCTCGTCTTTTTTTATTTTCAGGCTAATTATCATCATTTATTTTGCTATCTAGCCATTTGCAAATATAGAAACCAACTACACTCGCTACGACAGACAAAATGAATTCCAAGAATTCTCGCATGATCTCACCTCCCTTCCATGCTAAAGGGAATGATGATAACTATTTCATTATACTCTATTATTTATATTCATTCGAGATGGGTGGGCAAACTTTGGGCTTTGTCTTGAGGCATCCCATATCCATGTTAGAAAAGGTATAGTTAGATTAGATTAATATGTTAGGAGAAGATTATGAATAAAAGAATTGAAAATTTTGCCAGGCTTGCTGTTGAGTTTGGTGTTAATGTACAAGAAGGTGAAGACGTATTGATTACTAGCCCTGTAGAAGCACCTGAACTTGCCCGTCTTATGACTAAGGCTGCTTATGAAAAGGGAGCTCGCAAGGTGTCTATAAATTGGGTTGATGATACCCTTACTAGGCTTTCCTACGAATATGAAAGCCAGGAGACTCTTAACGAAGTGCCTGACTGGGTGGTTGAAAAGAGCCGCTACCAAATAGCTGAGAAGAAGTCAAATAGGATTTCTATAGTTTCTGAAGACCCAGACCTCTTGGCTGGCCTTGATGAGGCCAAGATTTCTGAGGCTATCAGATCTCGTTCCCTAAAGATGAAAGACTTTGTAAAATACACCATGAATGACATTGTATCTTGGCTTGTTATCTCTGTTCCATCAGTAAAATGGGCAGAAAAGGTCTTTGCTGACCTTAAGGGTGAAGAAGCTGTAAATAAGCTATGGGAAGTCATCCTTGATGTGTCAAGAGTGGCTGATTCTTGGGAAGAAACTAAGGCCAATTGGAAAAATCACATAGCTACCTTAAATGAAAAGGCAGAATTTTTAAACAACCACCAATTTGACTATGTGACCTATAAGGCAGCCAATGGCACAGACCTTAAGGTTAAATTACCAAAAGACCACATCTGGATGAGTGCAGGATCTACCAATGCCAAGGGAGATGCCTTCATACCAAATATGCCAACAGAAGAAGTCTTTACAGCCCCACAATATGACGGCGTAGACGGCAGACTTGTCGCATCTAAGCCACTCGTTTATAATGGCGTAGTTATAAATAATTTTGAATTTACCTTCAAAGATGGCAAGGTTGTAGATTTTGATGCCAAGGAAGGCAAGGATACCCTAGCTAAGATGCTAGATTCTGATGAGGGCTCAAAATACCTAGGCGAAATCGCCCTAGTGCCTTACGATAGCCCAATTTCTAACTCAAATATCCTATTTTACAACACCCTATTTGACGAAAATGCCTCCTGCCACTTCGCTCTAGGCAAGGCCTACCCAACCTGCGTTAAGGGTGGAACAGACCTTGCAGATGATCAGGTAAAAAGCGCCGGCCTAAATGATTCCCTAATCCACGAAGACTTCATGGTAGGAACAAGCGATCTAGAAATAAAAGGCTACAAGGACGGAGTGGAATATCCAATCTTTGTGAATGGTAATTTTGCTTAAAGATATTGAGATAAAAATTTGATTAAAACTAAGGAAATTTATATTCTATCCTTCGCATAAACAAAAATACCACAAGTAGTAGGTAGTAGAATTTAAGTGTCCGTAATAGGTCTCTCGACTTCGCTCGAGACAAGGGATTGTAGGTCCTAAGCATTGGATTATAATAAGGTGATGTTGCAGAATAGTTAAATC
>NZ_JBGMEF010000006.1:0-65590 GCF_046365475.1 Anaerococcus kampingae | reverse complement strand
CATACTAAAACCCCTCCATCCGTATTCCGGATTTTGGGGTTCAGGTCAAAAGCCTAGTTTTTTGGTACTTATTTTAAAATTAAAGGTTAGCCCGCGATAGATAGGATGCTTCCTATTGGATTTTTAGAATTGATTCTTTGATTATATTCTATATACTTATTTTCGCCCTTTTCTCTAGCTGTGCTTATGCTCACAATAAGGCCTGAGTGGTCTAGCACTAAGAGGCTTGGCATCATATTGTAAATCCTATCACTCATATTTGGATTTGGATCTAGGGCGTTTTTAACTACATAGGCCCCTGAATCCTTTAGTATTGAAGCAAGTCTAATAGCTTCATTAGCGGTATTTGAGTTTACCAAAATATAGATTCCCCTATTAGCAAAGGTGCTATCCTTTTTTATCTTAAGTGTCACCTTATCATAGTAGGAATAGTCACTAAGATTAAAAGAGCTTGGTTTTTCGTTTGTTTTACTTGCTTGATTTTTAATATAAGGGGTTTGGTAATCAGATTCATTTGAATTTTTGATATCTTCTAGGTTTTTGCCTAAAAGAGACCCTCTATAATAAAAGATATCTTCAAAGTTATAGTCTTGATGAATTAGGTATTTCGCAAATTCATTTACAAAGAGATAATTTATAGATGAGTTTTCCTCTAAATCAAGAATAATTCTAGTGATTGATGGGGTAGAGGTCACAGCCTTGGTCATCTCATCTATTATAGTGTTAAGCTCTGAAAGTTTAAACACTGATAGGCTGATCCTTAGGGTGCTTGCTGATTCAATTGCTATATTTGCCTTGCTTGTGGTCTTATCGTTTATTATTCTCTTATATCTATTTACTACCTGAGGATTTTCAAGGCTAGTTTTTATATGAGATTGACCCTTATTTTTGTAATAATCAAACAAATCGTCGTAAGTATCTTTATCTAGGATTTTGCTTGCTGGGTCATTTAATAGTGATAGGTAATTACCCAAAATTGTGAAAAACTCTTGGTCAGTCTTTGAATTGGCAATTTTTTTCTTATATGTTTCACCTTGCTTGATAAAATCTTCATAAGACTGCCTATTGTTTTTATCTACAGCATAGTTTTTAACCATGTATTTAAGAAGCTTATCGAAGTCGCTGGATTTTTCGGCACTTGTTAGGCTCCTGCCTTCAGTTGAAGTCACGAAAGCTTCTTTTGATATGTCATCTAGAACTTCATCCCTAAAGCTTGGATAATCTAAAAATTTGTAGGAATTAACTTTTTTGTAGATAAGATAGCTTGGAATAAAGATAACAATTAATAGGCAAGCAAGAAGAGCTATTCTCCTTAGCCAATATATTCTTTGCCTTTCTCTTCTCTTTCTTAGGCGGGCTTTGGCGCTCCTATCCATGGACCTTCTATCTTTAACAACTCTGATTTGGTTTTTTGGTGAAGAATTCCTATCTTTGCTATTTTTATTTACTTTTCTAGACCTCCTAGAGGTGTTTGTCTTTCTTCTTGTCATTGTTCATCCTATTATTTTTCTCAAAGACTACATTAAACTCGCTTCCAAAGCCAAGATTAGATTTAACTCTTATTTTTCCTTCTAAGGCTAGGACAAAGTTTTTGGTTATGGCAAGTCCCAGGCCAACTCCGTTATCTTTGGTATTTCTAGAATCTTCTACCCTGTAGAACCTATCAAATATTCTTGGTATATCTTCTTCTTTTATACCTATACCGCTATCTTTAACACTTACTTGTATTTCTTTTTCATCCTCAGTCAGATTTATCTCTATAGTACCATTTTTGCCTATAGCTTTTATGGCATTTGAAACTAGGTTTTGAATGATTTGGCTTAGCTTATCTCTGTCGGTATAGAGCCTTACATCTTCATCGATATAAGTGTTAATTCTGATATTATTAAGCTTTGCCTTTGCGTTAAAACTTTTTGCGATGTATGAGACAAGCTCACTTACATCCACCATGGATTTTGATAAAACAGCGTGTGCAACATTTTCTTCAAAGGTATTTTTAAGTCCAACAATAAGGCCTTCAAGCCTTACTATTTCTGCTGTAAGTGTGTCAAAAGTGGCAGGATCTGCATCTATTATTCCATCTTTCATAGCCTCGAT
This sequence comes from Anaerococcus kampingae, assembly GCF_046365475.1. Classification (NCBI taxonomy): domain Bacteria; kingdom Bacillati; phylum Bacillota; class Tissierellia; order Tissierellales; family Peptoniphilaceae; genus Anaerococcus; species Anaerococcus kampingae. The sequence continues at coordinate 63,493 of NZ_JBGMEF010000006.1, read as the reverse complement.
TGTAAGCTTAAGATTGGTTAGGGGAGTCCTAAGCTCATGAGATATATCTTGGGCATATTGTTTCCTAATTGATTCTTGCTTTTTGAGGTTGTTTGAGAGGAAATTTATATTATCTTTAAGATTTTCAATCTCTCTTATATCTGTTTCCTCTTCAATCTGATCATAGACGCCTTCCTTGATAGCGAGGGTAGATTCTCCAATTGAAGTAATTGGATTAGATATATTGGTAGATAAGATTATAGCTATAACTGTTCCGATTGCAAGAGATATTGTAATTGCATAAATTACAGCCTGGGTAAAGTTGTTTTTAACTTCGTTTACACCGGTTAGGTCCCTGTTGTAGCGGATTATAATTTTACCAGCATTTAGGTTTGTTGTATCATCTATGATATTATATTCCTTAGATAGAATCTTAGAATCATCGCTTTTATCACGGCCTTCTAAATGTTTTATAAGCTTGCCAGCTTCATCGTAATATTCAATATCTACTTTTGAATCATGGGCCATGTTATCAAGATATGACCACATGAATTTGCTTGATATATCCTTATCGTTATTTAGTCTTATAAATTGATCTGAGATTTCATTTGGCCTCTTATCATCTAACTGCCTAAATAAGTCGTTATAGTTGATTGTGACCATCAAGGTGATAAGAATTGAAAAAACTAAGATACAAGAGAGGATCCCTGCTATAAAGTTTTTAATTATCTTATTCTTGAGAGTTGTCATCTATGCCACCGGACTTGTAGCCCATCCCATAAATTGTCTTGATATATTGTGGTTTTTTGGGATTATCTTCTATTTTTTGTCTGATATTTTTGATGTGGGTATCTATGGCCCTATCATAGGCATCGTAGTCATAACCAAAAGTTATTTGGATTATCTCATCTCTGGTATAGATTTTGTTAGGGTTTGAAAATAGGGTCTTAAGTATTGAAAATTCATTTTTGGTTAAGTAGATTTCCTCACCATCTTTGAAAAATCTGTTGTACTTAAGGTCCATCTCAAGCCTACCATCTAGGGTTTTTATAATATCAGCTCTTGGTATATTGTATTTTTCAATCCTTCTAAGGATTGCCTTTATTCTTTCTATTAATTCTCTTGCAGAAAAAGGTTTTGTTATATAATCATCTGCTCCAAGTCTTAGGCCCTTGACTTTATCATCTTCTTCGACTTTTGCTGATAGCATGATTACAGGTACTTTTGATCTATTTCTGATTTCTTTTATAACTTCCTCACCAGCAAGTTTTGGCAACATCAAATCTAGGATAACTAGGTCAATATCTTCATTTAAAAATATTTTTAATCCTTCCTCGCCATCATAAGCTTGAAATACTCCATAGCCTTCCTTTGCTAGGTAAGATTTCACTATATTATTTATGCTTTCTTCATCTTCTATAATTAAAATATTAATCTTTTCCATACTTCACCTTCCAGGTTTATTATACCATAAAGATAAGGAAATTTGTTTTTTATCTATAATATAATTGTTTAAAAAGTCTAAAAATGGATATATATAATAATGTAGTAAATATAAAAATAATTTCTTTGAAATTTTAAATATGAAAGGAGTAATTATGGGAAATTACGGATTTATTATGACTCTAATTATAGGAGCCCTAGCAGGATGGATTGCTAGTAGAATTATGAAAAGAGATGCCGAAATGGGAGGTATTGCTAATATATTTGTAGGTATACTTGGTGGTTACTTAGGTAACTTCATCTTTAAAAACTATGCCGCAGGTACTTTTGGTCAAATCATTACAGCCATTGTCGGTGCAGTGATTTTATTATTTGTACTCGGTCTTATCCAAGGACGTAATAAGTAATAAAAAATAAAGCCGCTTGAAATGTTTAAGCATTCAAGCGGCTTTTCCTATGGTTGTGGGTTTTCTGGATTTTCTTCTTTTGGCTCTTGGTCTTTTGGTTTTTCCTTATCCTTGTCAGATTTTTTGTCCTTGTCTTTATCTTTTTTATCATCATCATCTTCTTCATCCTCAGGTTCTGGTTCTCCGAGGTTAGAATAAGCTTTTGGAATTCTTTGCTTCCAATCTTTTGGATAAATGTTATTAAATTTACTTGGATCGTAGTTGCTCTTTGGATTTATAAATGACCTTGAGACTATAAACTCGCTTGGAGTTACATTACTTACTAAGAGATTATTTCTTGAATCTACGTTTACCCACTCGTGTACATCGTCTTCTGCTGTTGGCTGGTTATTTGGTCCGAAGATTTCTGTGATGACAGTTCCTCTTGGGTCTGCATAAGATGCATCGGTTGGAAGCATTCCACTCATAGTATCTACCTTCATTGAAACTATGCCTTTAGGAACTTCAAAGCTAGCAGCTTCATAGCCATCTAGGATTTTGTTATTTATTACATTCCACATGAGGGCTGCTCTTTCTGCAGATGTACCAGTTAGGGAGATGTTTTGATCATCACATCCCATCCAGATTCCTACTGTGTAGTATGGGGTATAGCCTAGGCACCAGAAGTCGTTGTAATCATCTGTTGTACCTGTCTTTGTGGCAAAATCTGTTCCATTTAGGTAGATATTGCCATAGAATTTACCAGCATCTTGTAGGGCTGATGTTATTTGGTAGGCTGTTTCTGAACTTGTTACTTCATGACTAGTTTTTTCTTTTTCTTCAAATAGAACCTTACCTGTAGAGTCCACGATTTTTGAGAAGGTGAGTGGTTCGTTATACTTTCCGTAGTTTGCAAGGGCTGCATAGGCTCCTGTCATATCTAGAGCTGTTAGACCACGAGTCATTGCTCCAAGACCTAGGGCTGCGAGGTTTTCGTCATTTATTTCCTTATCCTCATCAGAGCTTACGAAGTTGTCGGCTCCGCTATCTTTGATTATGCCAAAGTTTTTGAGGTAGGAGATTGATGTATCAATTCCAACCTTATCTAAGGTAGAGACTGCTATTGTATTTATTGACATTTTTATAGCTTCTCTGATTGGCTTTACTCCCATGTAGTACTCATAGACGTTGTTTGGCCAAGGCTTGCCATCTTCATTTAACATTTGAGGTACATCATCTACACCTGTTGCAAGGTTAAAGCCATTGTCTAGCGCTGGAGTATAGGTAGCTATTGGTTTAATTGATGAACCTGGTTGTCTAGGAACAGATGAAGCCCTATCAAGGATTCTCATACCTTTTTGGTCACGTCCACCCATTATAGCCTTGATTTGTCCATTTGCCTGGTCGATTATTACTGTTGATGATTGAGGCTGAATTGTACCTTCTAGGTCTATATCATAATAGTCCTTATTTATTGAAAAACTTCCATCATCGTAGGCTGTAAATAAGTTTTCGTTATCTTTTAGGTAAGATTTTGATATTACGATATTATCTTCATCATCTAGATAGATATTTTTATTTGAACCTAGGTCTATATCTCCTGTTCTGTGGGTTCTTAAGTTTTTGTTTTCATCATCTAGGGAATAATAGTTTCTAAAGACTAGTTTTGCCTGATCTAGATAGGCCTTGTTTGTTGTAAGAACTATATTCCCGTCATCATCCATATGGCAATCATCAGGGGAAAGTCTTATATCATTATTTTCATTTAAGAAGTTGCTTTTTGCATAATATAAGAGCTTGCCATCAGTATTTATAATATTTCCCCAATTATCATATTTCATCTTAAGTAGGGGAGCGACATCCCAACCTGAAGTATCTCCCATGAGGTAGGATGAGAAGTTGCTATAGATATCTTCGAGAGTTTTTTGCATCTCTGTATCTATGGTTGTTGTTATTTTAAGGCCGCCGTAGTAAAGCCTATCCCAAGCTTGGTTTTCACTCATATTTAATTTTTCCATAAGTTTAGCTACAACTTGTTTTTCAAGTAGGGAATTGAAATATGAGGCGATTTCGGTATTAGCTCTTTCGGCAGGTTCTATAGATTTTGATACATCAAATTCTATAGCTTCATCGTAAGCTTTCTTATCGATATAGCCTAATTCTAACATCTTATCTAGTATATATACTTCTCGCTTTATTGGCGCTTCGTTATAAACTGCAGAATATTTTGTCCCGTCTATGGTAAATTCACCGAGGACTTTTTCATTTGTCACTTCGCTTGTCTTTAATGACTTATAGAGGGAATTTTCTGATGGAGATTGGACAATTCCTGCAAGGGCTGCGCATTGGGCTAGGTTTAGCTCTGATACATCCTTATTAAAGTATGTTTTGGCTGCTGCCTGAACTCCATAGGTATTTTGGCCCATGAAGACTCTATTTAAGTAGGTTCCTAGGATTTCTTCCTTGCTTAGGTGTTCTTCTATTTCTAGAGCTAGATAAATTTCTTTTATCTTTCTTTGATAGGTTTGATCGTTGCTAAGATAAGTATTTCTAGCAAGTTGTTGGGTGATGGTAGAACCACCCCTTACAATGCTTCCTGCCCTTAGGTTTTCTACCATAGAACCTAGGATTGATATTGGGTCAATTCCCTTGTGTTCATAAAATCTCTCATCCTCTACTGCTACAAAGGCATTTTTAAGGTCATCAGGGATTTTGTTATAATCAACTATCTCCCTATATTGACTTGTAGCAATAGCATCTACTTCATTGCCATCTTCATCTACAATGACTGAGTTTTGACTCATTTCATTTTTTATAGCGTTAGCATCGATTTCTGGTGCATTTTTCATGACTTCAAGTATTGCACCGCCTGTTATTCCTGCAAATATTACCATAATCGACCCTAAAAATAGTACTACTATTAGTAAGATTTTTATGATAATAGCGGCTGCTTTTTTATGCATATGGCCTCCATTTGTATTTTTTTATATTTCGTAAATTATACCTATATCTATTTTATCATTTTTTGCGGGTAAGTTCCATACTTTATTAAATTTTAGATAAAAGTATAATCTTTAGGGAAAGGAATTTTATGCAAGAAGTAATACAAGTCAATGTCCTTGACAGGGATGATGATGAAGAAATTAAAATATATGAATTAGAATCTTTGATAAATACAGCAGGTGGAAAGCCTGTTGCTTTTGTTAGCCAAGTTGTTAGTAAGGTTAATCCAAGATTTTACATTGGTAAGGGCAAGCTTGAAGAAATAAGGGAGCTTGCGGAGAATTTAGAAGTAAAGACAGTAATTTTTGATGTAGAATTATCTCCAAGCCAATTATATAACCTTGAGGAAGAGTTAAAGCTAAAAGTTGTAGATTGGACAAGCCTTATTCTTGATATCTTTGCCCAAAGAGCCCACACCCGTGAAGCCAGGCTTAAGATAAAGCTTGCCCAGCTTAAGTATCAATTACCAAGGATTAATAAGTGGTTTTCATACCTATCCAGACAGGCCGGAGGAATTGGTACCAGAGGACCGGGTGAAACCATGCTTGAAACCGATAGGAGAGCCATAGTAAGAGATATAAAATCCCTTGAAAAATCCTTAAAAGATATCGAAAAGACAAAAGTCACAAATAGAAAATCTAGGGAGTCTTCATTTAATATTTCTCTAGTAGGCTATACAAATGCTGGTAAATCTACTATATTAAATGGGATGATGAATTTGTTTGGTTCTGAAAAATACGTCTATTCTGACGATTTGTTATTTGCTACCCTTGATACATCTACCAGGAGACTTGATTTTTCAAACACTAAGGTGACTCTAACAGATACAGTTGGTTTTATAGATAACCTATCTAAGGAATTAAATGATTCATTCTTAACAACTCTTGAAGAAATTAAATTTGCTGATATGCTATTAATTGTTATCAATTCATCATCTAATATTGAAGGTCAAATTAAGACCATAGAAAAGTCGCTTGATGAAATAAATCTTGTGGGCAAGGATATTATCTATGTCTTTAATAAGATCGACCTTGTCGATAATCTGACAGCTGTAAGTCTTTATAAACGTGAATATGAGAGAATATTCATATCAGCCCATGAAGATAAAGATTTGATAAGACTAAAGGAAGAGATTGTCAAGGTCATAAAAGAAGATTATACAAGGGTAAAGATGCACATATCTTTTAGTGATGGAGCAGTTCTTGATTATATGATGACAAATTACGATATATTAGAAACTGAATATGACAGCGATGGAACTAATATTACTTTTGAAATAAATAAGGAAGATTATGCCAAATTCAACAAATATATCATCAGGTGATTATAAAACAATAGAAGGAGTCAAGACTTCAGAATTTGAAGTTGAAAAGTCAGTATTTATTACAAGGGCAAAGCATGTGGAAAGTGAAGAAGAAGCCTTAGCCTTTATAGAGGAAGTAAGAGGAGACCATAAGGATGCAACCCACAATTGTACAGCTTATATAATAAATACGACTCCAGAAATTAAAAGATATAACGATGACGGCGAGCCCCAAGGCTCAGCCGGCCTTCCCATGCTATCTGTTCTTGAAAAGGAAGAAGCCACAAATGTTTGCGTAGTTGTAACTAGGTATTTTGGGGGCAAGCTTCTAGGCAAGGGAGGACTTGTAAGAGCTTATACAAAAGGGGTAGCTGATACAATTGGTCCAAATCTTATTTACAAAAGAGATTATTTTGTAGTAGAATTAATTTTGTCATATAATCTATTAGGTCAGATAGAAAATTATATAAACGAAGAAAAATATCAAGTAATTGACAAGTCTTACACAGATATAGTAAAGTTTGAAATCTATGTAAGACATGATAAGTACGAGAAGTTTGAAAAAGATCTAATAAATTTGACAAGCGCCAATATAGAAATTAATAAAATAAAAGAGCTAATGCTCTATGAGAAAGGAAGGATTTAATGTCAGGACATAATAAGTGGAGTAAGATAAAAAATAAAAAAGGTAGTGAAGATGCAAAAAGAGGTAAGATTTTTACCAAACACGCTAGAAATATAACAGTAGCAGCTAGAGAAGGCGGACTAGATCCAGAATATAACGCAAGTCTTAAGACAGCTATCGAAATGGCAAAGGCAGATAACATGCCAAATGATAATATAGACAGGGCCATAAAAAAAGCTAGTGGTGAAGCAGGCGGAGAAAACTATGAAAGATTAGTTTATGAAGGATATGGTCCAGGCGGAGTTGCCTTTATAGTAGATTGCCTAACAGACAATAAAAATAGGACAGCACCAGATGTTCGTCATATCTTTGATAAATTTGGCGGAAATCTTGGAACAGATGGATCTGTAATGTTCTTATTTGAAAGAAAGGGAGAGATAATCGTAGATGGAGAGGGTAAAGACTTTGACCAATTTATGATGGATGCCCTAGAAGTAGGTGCTAGTGATGTTGATGATTTAGATGGTTTTTATGAAGCGCTCACAGAAGTAAGCGACTTCAATGATTCAGTAGAAGGCCTAAAGAAAATGGGCTATGAGATAGAAAGAGCAAATATTTCATATATAGCTAACAATATCGAAGTAGATGCTTCTCATCATGAAAAGCTAAACAAATTAATAGATGCTTTAGAAGATCATGACGACATCCAAGAAGTATATCACAATTGGGATATGCCAAGCGAGGAATAAGATGGAATTTAATATAGATAGGGTAGCCTTTTCTATTTTTGGCCTAGACATATATTGGTATGCCATAATAATAATTGGAGGAATATTAATTTCCTCCCAATTTGCCAAGAAAGAATTTGTAAGAAGAGGTTTTGAAGAAGACTTTATTTACGATATACTTTTTGTAATCCTCCCAATAGGAATTATTGGAGCAAGGCTTTGGTATGTAGCTTTTGAATGGGATTTTTATGGAGCAAACCCAAGCCAGATACTAAACTTCAGGGCAGGAGGCCTTGCCATCCACGGCGGAATATTTGCAGGACTTATAGCCTTATGGATATATGCTAAGCATAAAAATATTCCAATATTAGATCTTACAGATGTTATGGTTCCATCCCTTATTCTTGCCCAAGCTATAGGCAGGTGGGGCAATTTTGCAAATTCTGAAGCTCACGGTGGTCCAACAAACTTGCCTTGGGGAATTATAATAGATGGGGTCAAGGTTCATCCTACCTTCCTCTATGAATCAATTGGAGATTTTCTAATATTTCTATTTTTAATATTTTATAGAAAGAAAAATCCAAGCAAGGGCAAGCAAACAGCCATATATTTTATAGGTTATGGAGTTTTGAGATTTTTTGTAGAAGGTCTTAGAACAGATTCCTTATATGTACTTGGTCTTAGGACTGCTCAGCTAGTCTCAATTGGTTTTGTAATAATAGGAGTTATTTTATTTATATATGCACATAAAAATAATCTCCCACCTTATTTTCAAAAAGCTAAATCTAAAGAAAAAGCTGATAGAATAATCAAATTTAAATAAGTTAGTAAATATTGACCGGTTTTAACACCGGTCTTTTTTCTTGCTTTTTTCCCTGATATAGGATAAAATGATAGTGAAATGGAAGATAGTGGTAAAAGGTGGTAAGAAATGTTCCTAGGTGAATATATCCATAAGATGGATTCAAAAAATAGAATAATGATGCCTAGTGAATTTAGACTTTCTCTCGGGGAAGAATTCTATCTTACCAAGGGACCTGAGAACTCCTTAGTAATTTATACAGAAGAAGAATTTCAAAAAAGGTCTCAAAACCTTGACCAGTTAATCTATGAAAATAAGAAAAATCGTGCAATAAAAAGGCTATTTTTCTCTTCCACTGTCAAGATGAACCTTGATAAACAAGGGAGAATCTTGATAAATAAGAATCTTAAGGACTATGCTAAAATCTCAGATGAGGCCATAATAATTGGCAATAACAATACCATAGAAATATGGGATAGAAAAGTTTGGGATGAATATATAAACGAAGTCGAGGTGAATTTATCCGACATTATGGATGAATGATATGAAATTTGAACATATACCAGTTCTTGCAAAAGAAACTATAGAAAATTTAAATATTAAACCAGACGGAATTTATGCTGACCTAACTCTAGGAAAGGGAGGTCATTCTAAGATGATCCTTGAAAGACTATCTGATAAGGGACTTCTTATAGGCATAGACCAAGATGAAACTGCCATTAAAGCTGCCAAAGAAAATTTAAAAGACTACAAAAATACTGTATTTTTTAATACTAACTTTGAAAATATTAAAGAAGTCTTGACTGAGGCGGGTTTTAATAAAATCGATGGTGCTCTGATGGACATTGGCGTCAGCTCGTATCAAATCGACAATCCAGAGCGTGGTTTTTCTTATATGAAAGATGGACCACTTGATATGAGAATGGATAGACAAAATGAGTTAACAGCAGAAAAGATTGTCAATGAATACTCTCAGGATGAACTTACAAAGATATTTTTTGATTATGGTGAGGAAAGATTCTCTAAATCCATAGCCAGAAATATAGTAAAGTATCGCGCAAATGAAAGAATTAATACCACTTTCAAACTCCGAAATATTGTTATGAAATCTGCGAACTTCAAGAATGAAGTTCATCCTGAAAAGAGGGTATTTCAAGCCTTAAGGATTGCAGTCAATAGAGAGTTAGACGTATTAGAAAATACCATTGATGATATTATAGATTTTATAAATAAAGATGGCAGACTAGCTATAATTACTTTCCATTCTTTAGAAGACAGGATAGTTAAAAATAAATTTAAAGACTTGGCGACAGATTGTATCTGTCCGCCAGAGATTCCAGTTTGCGTATGTGATCATAGGGCTAAGGTAAAATTGATAACCAAAAAGCCAATCACAGCAAGCAAGGAAGAGTTAGAAGCTAATTCTAGGAGTAAACCTGCTAAACTTAGAGTATGTCAAAGGATATGATATGGCTGAGCGTATAGAATATAAGATAATAAAAAATAATAATAAAGGAAGAGTTAGACTGAAGGTAAAAGAAAAACCAAAAAGATCTAAGTCTTACAATATCGATTTGCTAAGAAAGAGAGATAGGATTATGAAATTCTGGATAAGTCTCTTTGTTTTTTCTATGCTAATGGCTATGACTACTTTTTTGATAAATAAAAGAATAAATTTGTCAAATGAGAGATTTGAGTATAATAGACTACAGGCAGATATAGTAAGTTATGAGCTTCAAAGAGATAGGCTTAAGACTAGCCTTGATGAAGCCGTTGACTTAAATAGAATTCAAAGATATGCCATAGAAGATTTAGATATGGTATATCAGGATAATAATTAGCTGCTGATAGGAAGTAATATGAATAAGTATTTATTAATTTTATTGGGAATATTTTTAAGTTTGGGCTTGTCATTTTTTATAATTCCAATTCTTAAAAGCAAAAAAATCGGTCAAAATATTAGGGCAGTTGGTCCAAAAAGTCATCTAGCTAAGGCAGGCACACCAACCATGGGTGGAATAATCTTTATAATTTCTGCCTTCATCTTAAGTCTATTTTTCTTAGATAAAAGCATGGAAACTCTAATACTTTTAGTATCCATGGTGGGTTTTGGAGCAGTAGGCTTTATCGATGATTTCAAAAAACTAGTATTAAAACAATCTGAAGGTCTTAAACCAAAAGAAAAATTAGTCCTCCAATTTGGGCTAGCAATCTTGGTAAGTATTTTAGCCTTCATAAATGACAAGGAATCTATAACAAGATTACTCATACCATTTACTAATTTTTACCTACCAGTATCAATAATAGGAATTCCTATTATGGTATTTATAATAGTAGGTACTACAAATGCTACAAACCTAACAGATGGTCTTGATGGCCTCTTGGTAAGTGTATCAATCCCAGTATTTATTGCTCTAAGCATAATTGGAAAGACAACCAATAATGAAACTTTTGCACTAATTATGCTTGGAAGTCTCCTAGGATTTTTGGTATTCAACTTTAATCCTGCAAGTGTATTTATGGGAGATACTGGATCTATGGCAATAGGCGGTGCAATAGTAGCCCTTGCAATAAATCTTAAAATTCCAATTTATTTAGTAATATTTGGTGGAGTTTATATGATGGAAACCCTATCAGTAATAATTCAGGTTTTATCATATAGACACAGGAATAAAAAAAGAGTCTTTCTTATGACTCCTATTCATCATCATTTTGAATTAAAAGGTTACAAAGAATCAAAGATAGTAGCAGCCTTCGCTGTTGTATCTATCGTATTATCATTAATAAGTTTGGTGGCATTAGTATGAGTAAGGTATTAGTATATGGACTAGGTGTAACAGGAATATCATCTGTAAAATGTTTGGATAAAAAAGGATATGAGGTCTACACCTTCGATAAAAATAAAGAAAAAATAGAAGAACTCAAGGGCTATAACTATAGCCCTATTTCTTGCGCTAATTTAGAAGATCATAAGTTTGACTTTGTACTTAAATCACCTGGAATCAAGCCAAATGATGAATATGTAGAGCTTTTAGAAAAGAGAAACGAAATCATCTCAGATATAGAAGCGTCACAAAGGTTATTTCCTGAAAAAGAAAAGATTGCAATCACTGGTACAAATGGTAAAACTTCCACCACATCGATGGTAAACCATATTTTAAATCAGTCAGGTCATAAGGCCTATGCGGTTGGAAATATAGGCGAGGGAATCTTGTGGCAAATGTATAATAATGAGGGAGTCTTTGTTGAAGAATTATCATCATTTCAACTACATGATAGCAAGTTATATCATCCAAAATTTGCTGCAATCCTAAATATTAACGAAGACCATATAGATTGGCATGGTAGTTTTGATGATTATATAAATTCAAAGCTAAAAATATCATCAAATCAAGATCAGTCAGATTTTTTAGTGATAAACAAAGACGATAAGATTTTGAAAGCACATAAGTTAAGCTTTAAGGCAAAAGTTTATGAATTTTCAAGCAGGCAAAGGGTGGAAAGAGGTCTTTACCTAAAAGAAAATACAATCTACCTCATAGATGAAAATCATGATGATGAAGGCATTTTAGATGTTAGAGGTCTATCTGTAATAGGTAGGCATAACTATGAAAATGCCATGGCAGCTATCCTTTTAACTTATCTATATGGGATAAAACTTGATGATATTATAAAGTCAATTAAGACCTTCAAATCAATTGCTCACAGACTTGAGTTTGTAAAAACAATTGACGGAGTAGATTATTATAATGACTCCAAGGGGACAAATGTCGATAGCTCTGTAAAGGCTATTGAGTCTTTCGATATACCTATTATTATAATTGCAGGCGGCTATGATAAGCACATCGACTACACTGATTATGTCAAAGCTTTCAAGAAAAATGGCAAACTTATGATAATAATGGGCCAGACAAAGCAAAAGTTAGAAAATATCTGCAAGGACCTAGGAGTTTCTTATATAATGGTAGAAAATATGAAAGAAGCCTTAGATGAAGCTTATAAAGAAGCCAAAAGCGGTGATGTAGTTTTACTATCTCCAGCCTCTGCTTCGTGGGATATGTACAAGTCCTATGAACAAAGGGGAGATGACTTTAAAGACCTTGTAAAAAAGTTAGGATAAATATGAAAAGAGCAATAATAACTGGTGGTGGGACAGGTGGTCACATCTATCCTGCCATAGCAATAGGTGATAAGATAAAAGAAGAAAATCCAGGAGTAGAAATACTTTATGTTGGAATAAAAGGCGGCCCAGAAGAAAGGATAGCCAAGAAAAACGGATATAAATTTCATTCTATAGAAGCAATGGGCATACCTAGAAAGATTAATAAAAGATTATTTAAATCACTTTTAGCAAATATTAAAGGATTTGGCCAAGCTAAAAAAATTATAAAGGATTTCAAACCAGAATTAGTTGTAGGAACTGGTGGCTATGTATGTGCACCTATTCTTTACCAGGCTGCAAGAGCTCATATTCCATCAATTGTCCATGAATCAAATTCTTATCCAGGTATGGCAAGTAAATTCCTATCTCAAAGGGTTGATAAGGTATTAATTTCCTACGAGGAAGCAAAAAAGCATTTTAAATATCAAAAAAATATTGTAGTAACAGGCAATCCTGTTAGAAATAATTTCAATCTTACTTATACTGAAGAGGATTTAAAAAGTCTTGGAATAGATGAAGATAAGCCTATTGTATTTTCCTTTGGGGGATCAAATGGATCTTATGCATTAAATCAAGCGGTTTTAGAACTAAGCAAAAAGCTTGATGGAAAATATTACCTCCTCCATCAAACAGGAAATAGGTATTATGATGATTTTGTAAAGAAAGCATCACCAAGCAAATACCTAAAAGTTTTTGAATATATAGATAATATTGATCTTTTTTATGGCCTAGCAGATTTAATAATAGCTTCATCAGGAGCGATGAGTCTTGCAGAAATTTCATCAGTTGGCAAGGCTTCGATATTAATACCTAAGGCATACACTACAGAAAATCATCAAGAGTATAATGCAAGAACTTATATGGACCATGGAGCAAGCCTTATGATTTTAGAAAAAGATTTAAAAGCTGACCTATTAAATGAATCTATATTGAGTATAATAAAAGATAAAGATACTATGCAAAAAATGGGGGAAGAAGCTTATAAACTTGCTGATATGTCCGCAACTGACAAAATTTATAGCGAGATTACTAAGTTAATTGATTAATGACTAATAAAAACGATGATAGAATTATAAAAAAGGGATCAAAAATTTTTAGTAAAAAATATATAGCTAGAAGACCAGGTAAGGAAGAAATTGAAAAGCCTAAAAGTAAGATTTTCTTCTTCCTTATTTTATTGGCATTTTTGCTTGGCATATTTGTAAATCTTTACACGCATCCCTTTATGAAAATACAGGATATATACATAAAAGGTAATGTTATAACTGATGATACAGAGGTAATAAAGAAGCTTAGGTCACCAGTTGGTAAAAATATACTATTATATGATTATAAAAGAAGCGAAAAGGAACTTAAAAAATTAAACTTTGTAAAGACAGCAAGAGTTAGGAAGGTTTTTCCTAAGATTTTATCAGTAGAAATTGGGGAAGACTTCCCACTTTATAAGATAAAAAATAAGGATTTTTATGTATCAAATAATGGACTTATAACAGCTGATGTGGATAAGATAAATACCGAAAGGCTTATCGAAATAGATATAAACTCTTATAATAAAGAATTGGGTGAAAATTTTACCTCTTCTGAAACTACAATGAATTTTATTAAGGCTATAAGCACATCTCCTATTATAGGTAGGGTAAGTAAGTTAAATTTGGAAAATAAGCTTGATATTGGTATAATGGTAGAAGATATTGAAGTTAAGTTTGGTGATTTAAATAATGTTGATTACAAGATTAAATTACTAAATAAAGTTTTAGCCGATATAAAAAACAAGGGCAAAAAAGTAGAAAGTATTAACTTAAACAACGGCGATAAGCCAGAAGTTGTGGTAGATTAATCTTTTAGCTAAATCTAAAAATAGAAAACGACGGGGGAATTTATGGCAAACATTAATTATGATATGGAAAACAATTCTTTAGCTAAGATAAAAGTTATTGGTGTTGGTGGTGGTGGAAATAACGCCATCAGCAGGATGAGAGATAACGGCCTATCTGGTGTAGAGTTTATGGCACTTAATACTGACCTTCAAGCTCTACAAGGTTCAAACGCTGATATTAGACTTCAAATAGGTGAAAAGCTTACAAGAGGTCTTGGAGCAGGAGCTAACCCACAAGTAGGTGAAAAGGCAGCAGAAGAATCTAAAAGTGAAATAGAAGAAGCTATAAAAGGCGCAGATATGGTATTTATCACAGCTGGAATGGGCGGTGGTACAGGTACAGGTGCAGCTCCAGTTGTAGCACAAGTAGCAAAAGAAATGGGAATCCTAACAGTAGGTGTAGTTACAAAACCATTCTCATTTGAAGGTAGAAAAAGAGCTAATCAAGCAGAATCAGGTATTGAAAAATTAAAAGAAAATGTAGATACCCTAATAACAATACCAAACGATAAACTACTCCAAATTGTTGAAAAAAGAACATCAATGGTAGAAGCCTTCCAAATGGCAGACCAAGTACTTATGGACGCTGTAAGTGGTATATCTGAACTGATAGCAGTACCAAACGTAATTAACCTAGATTTTGCTGATGTTAAATCAATCATGGCAGATCAAGGAATGGCACACATGGGTATTGGTAGAGCAAGCGGAGAAAATAGAGCAGTTGATGCTGCGAAAGCTGCTGTTAACTCACCACTTCTTGAAACAAGCATAGAAGGAGCTAATGCAGTACTATTAAACGTTACAGCTGCAGAAGTAGGCTTAATGGAAGCAAATGAAGCAGCTGAGCTAATCAGAGACCACATAGATTCTGATGCAAACATAATATTTGGTGTTGGTTCTGACGAAACAATGGGTGAAGAAATCAAGATTACAGTAATAGCTACAGGATTTGATAATGCGGGCAGACCTAGAAGAGCAGATAGATCAAATTCGTCTGACGAATTAAGAGCTCCTCAAAGAAACAACGCAAACAACGTCAATAAAAATAGCCAAAGGAGATCATCAAACTTATTTGATGATTTAGAGCTTCCTGACTTCTTAAAATAATATGAGATGTCCCTATTGTGATTCTAAAAATACAAGGGTATTAGATTCTAGATCAACTGATGATGACAGGGCTATTAGACGAAGAAGATTGTGCGAAGATTGTGACAAGAGATTTTCGACCTACGAAAGGTATGAAGATTCCACAATCATGATTATCAAAAAAGACAACACAAGAGAGGCTTTTGACCCAAGAAAGCTAATCTCAGGCATTGTCAAGTCTTGCCAAAAAAGACCTGTCAGCATGGATCAAATAGAAGAAGTAGCTAAAAATATTGAAACCAAAGTTAATCATACTGGCAAAAAAGAAGTAACTTCAACATATATTGGACAGCTTGTCATGGATGAATTAAAAGACTTAGATCCAGTAGCATATGTGAGATTTGCATCTGTTTATAGAGAATTTAAGGATGTCGATTCATTTTATGAGGAGATTATAAATTTAAAAGATGATAAAGGTGCTAGTAATTAGCGCCTTTTTTTCTATTAAGGAGGGCAAATGGATTTATTTGAATTAAACAGACAAAGAGAACTTTCAAAAAATGCACCTCTTGCAGATAGGTTAAGGCCAAATTCTCTTGATAAATACATAGGTCAAGAACATTTAGTTGGTCAAGGTAAGATTATTAGAAGAATGATCAAGGCTGATAGGATTTATTCTTGTATATTTTATGGACCACCTGGAGTAGGCAAGACTACTCTTGCAAAAATCATATCATATACAACAAACATGGCCTTTGAGGAAGTATCTGCTGTAGCTAGTGGCATAGGAGATTTAAAGGAAAAGGTTCAAATTGCAAAGGATAATTTGTCTTATGAAAATAAAAGGACCATACTATTTGTAGATGAGATTCATAGATTTAACAAAAGCCAGCAAGATTACCTTTTGCCTTTTGTAGAAGATTCGACTATAACCCTGATTGGGGCAACTACAGAAAATCCATATTTTGAAGTAAATAAGGCTCTTATTTCAAGGATGTATGTATTTGAGCTTAAAGAATTAAGCGATGATGACCTTAAAAAACTTATAGATCTCGCCCTAAAGGAAGATGAGATATTAAAAAATAAGGATATTAGGTTAAGCGATAATGCTATTTCCACCCTTGTAAGATATTCTAATGGCGATAGCAGGGCCCTATTAAATGCTTTAGAAATCGCCATATTTTCAGAAGATGAAAAAGATGGTAGAATAGATATAGACTCTGCTACTATCGAAAATTCCATAAACAAGAAAATTGCCGTCTATGATAAAAATGGCGACAGGCATTATGATACGATTTCTGCCTTTATTAAGTCTATGAGAGGCTCTGATATTGATGCAGCTCTTTACTATCTGGCAAAGATGCTAGAATCTGGCGAAGATATCAAATTCATCGCAAGGAGGATGATAATTTTTGCAGCAGAAGATATTTCAAATGCAAATCCCAATGCCCTAGTCCTAGCTAACGCTTGCTTTGAAGCGATTGATAAGATTGGCATGCCAGAAGCAAGGATTATCCTGGCTCAGACTGTGGTTTATCTAGCAGCAAGCCTAAAGAGTAATTCGACCTATCTTGCTATCGATAAGGCAATAGATTTTGTAAGAAATAATAAAGATAGTACAGTACCAAATAAGTTAAAAGATAGTCACTATGCTGGAAGTAAGAATCTCATAAAGGATGAGTATTTATACCCACATGCTTTTGGTGGCTATGTAAAACAAGATTATCTGCCGGATGATTTTGTTGAAGAAAAATTTTATGAGCCTATTTTAAAAGGCTATGAGAAAGAAATGATCGAAAGATTAAATAAAGTTAAGGAAGGCAATAATGAAGATTAGAGAATTATTAGAGAAAGCGGAAAGTTTAGTTGATAGTGAAGTAGTTATAGAAGGTTGGATTAGAAACTCTAGATTTAGTAAAAACGTGGGTTTTATCGATTTAAATGATGGATCAACCTTTAAAAACCTCCAAGTAGTAGTGGGCAAAGAAATTGAAAATTACGATGAACTTGATAAACAACACCTATCTGCAAGTCTTAAGATAGAAGGTAAGCTTGTTTCAACTGGAAAAGATAACAATCCATATGAAATTCAAGCAGCTAGGGTAACTGTTCTTGGTGAATCTTCAGAGAAATTCCCAATTCAAAAGCAAAGACAAACCTTTGAATTTATGAGAACAATCCCTCACCTAAGACCTAGAACAAATACATATAGAGCTGTATTTAGAACAAGATCGATTTTAGCCTTTGGACTTCATAAATTTTTCCAAGAAAGAAACTTTGTATATGTAAACCCACCAATTATCACATCAAGTGATGCTGAAGGTGCGGGTGAGATGTTTAATGTAACAACAATCGATCCTAATGATCCACCAAGAAGAGAAGATGGAAAAGTCGATTACAACAAAGACTTCTTCAGCAAAAAATCTTACATGACAGTATCAGGCCAGCTTGAGGCTGAAGACTATGCCCTAGCTTTCGGAAATGTTTATACCTTTGGACCTACCTTTAGGGCTGAGGTATCAAATACACCTAGACATGCTGCAGAATTCTGGATGCTTGAGCCTGAAATGGCCTTTGCTGATTATAATGTATGCATGGATACTGCTGAAGATATGATAAAATATGCAATCGACTACTTACTTGAAAATGCCAAGGATGAAATGGAATTTTTCAACAAATGGATTGACAAGGGCCTAATTGAAAGACTAGAAAAGCTTAGAAATTCAGAATTTGCAAGAATTACCTATACAAAAGCTATAGAATTATTAAAAGAATCTGGTGAAAAATTTGAATTCCCAGTTGAATGGGGCATGGATCTTCAAACAGAACACGAAAGATACCTATCAGAAAAAATCGTAAATGGTCCAGTATTTGTAACTGATTATCCAAAAGACATTAAGGCCTTCTATATGAAGAGAAATGATGATGGTAAGACAGTAGCAGCATTTGATATGCTTGTTCCTGGAGTAGGGGAGCTAATCGGTGGTTCTCAAAGAGAAGAAAGATACGATGAGCTTGTAAAATCTATGGAAGATAATGGCCTAAATCCAGAAGAATATCAAAACTACCTAGACCTAAGAAGATTTGGTACAGTAGTTCACTCAGGTTTTGGACTAGGTTTTGAAAGAGCAATGATGTATGTAACAGGCATGAAAAATATCAGAGACGTGATAGCTTATCCAAGATATGTAAACGCGTTTGCTAACAACAACTAGGGGGAACAATGGTAGAATATAATCCAAATGCCATAGAAAAAAAGTGGCAAAAAAAATGGGAAGAAGAAAAAACATTTAAATCAGAAATAGATTCATCAAAGAAGAAATTTTATCCTTTAGTAGAATTTCCATATCCATCTGGCCAAGGCCTACACGTAGGCCATCCACGTCCTTATACTGCCCTTGATGTGGTAGCTCGTAAGAGAAGATTAGATGGAGAAAATGTAATGTATCCAATGGGTTGGGATGCTTTTGGCCTACCAGCTGAAAACTATGCTATAGAAAATAAAATCCATCCAGCAATTATTACAGAAAAGAACATAAACCACTTTAGGGACCAAATGAGATCAATTGGCTTCTCATTTGATTGGGACAGGGAAATAAATACAACAGATCCTGATTATTAT
Source organism: Anaerococcus kampingae (assembly GCF_046365475.1). NCBI lineage: Bacteria > Bacillati > Bacillota > Tissierellia > Tissierellales > Peptoniphilaceae > Anaerococcus > Anaerococcus kampingae. Next base: position 44,478 of record NZ_JBGMEF010000006.1, on the reverse strand, counting down.
AAATGGAGCCAGTGGATTTTTATCCAAATGTTTAAAAAAGGCCTAGCTTACAAGTCAGAAACATCTGTAAACTGGTGCCCATCATGCCTAGTTGGCCTTGCCAATGAAGAGGTAGTAGATGGAAAGTGTGAAAGATGTGGAGCTGAGGTAGAGCATAAGCTAAAAAATCAATGGATGCTAAAGATAACAGCTTACGCAGACAGGCTCATAGATGACCTTGCTGAAGTTGACTATGAATCAAGAATAAAAGCTAGCCAAATAAATTGGATAGGAAGAAGCCACGGGGCAGATGTTAATTTTAGCCTAAAAGATAGGGATGAAAAGCTTACAGTCTATACCACAAGACCAGACACAATCTTTGGTGTAACCTATATGGTAGTTTCACCAGAACATCCAATACTTGAAAAATACAAGGATGACATTAAAAACTATGACCAAATCCTTGATTATAAACACCAGGCAAGCCTAAAATCTGACTTTGAAAGAAGTGAGCTAAATAAGGATAAAACCGGGGTAATGATTGATGGACTATCAGCAATTAATCCACTAAATAACAAGGAAATCCCTATTTGGGTATCAGATTATGTCCTAATGTCTTACGGTACAGGAGCTATAATGGCAGTACCTGCTCACGATGAGCGTGACTTTGAATTTGCAAAGAAATTTGATATGCCAATAATTCCTGTTTATGATTCAAAAGATGAGCTTCCTGTAACAGATATTGAAAAGGGAACAGCTATAAATTCTGATTTCTTAAATGGCCTATCTGCAACAGAAGCCAAGAAAAAAGCCATTGAATATGTAGAAGAAAATAAACTGGGAGAAGCTAAGACAAACTTCAAGCTTCGTGACTGGGTATTTTCTAGACAAAGATATTGGGGTGAACCAATTCCAATGGTATATTGTGATGAGTGCGGTTGGGTGCCAGTAGATGAAAAAGACCTACCAGTAAGACTCCCTGAGATAGAGTCTTATACACCAACAGCCACAGGTGAATCACCACTAGCTAAGATAGATGATTTTGTAAATACAACCTGTCCGCATTGTGGAAAGCCAGCAAGACGTGAAACAGATACTATGCCTCAATGGGCAGGATCAAGCTGGTATTATCTAAGATATGCAGACCCACACAACCACGAAGAAATAGCAAGCAAAGAAGCACTTGATTATTACACACCAGTTGATTGGTACAACGGAGGAATGGAACATACTACCCTTCACCTTCTTTACTCAAGATTCTGGCACAAATTCCTTTATGATATAGGTGTAGTGCCAACAAAAGAACCATACAAAAAGAGAACAAGCCATGGCATGATCTTAGGATATGATGGCCAAAAAATGAGTAAATCAAGAGGAAATGTTGTAAATCCTGATGATATAATAAGAGATTTTGGTGCAGATACCCTAAGAACCTACGAAATGTTCATGGGAGATTTCTCATCAGTAGCCAAGTGGTCAGATGAGGGAGTTAAGGGATGTAGAAAATACTTAGAAAGAGTCTTTAACTTAATCGACCTTGTAGAAGATGGGGATGACTATAGCAAAGAGCTTGAAGTATCAATTAACCAAACTATCAAAAAAGTAAGTGATGATTTTGAAAATCTTAAGTTCAATACAGCCATAGCCGCCCTAATGAGTCTATTAAATGAAATGAGAGCTCTTGGAAAAATCACCAAGGCTGACTTTAAAACCTATATAACCCTACTAAATCCAGTAGCTCCTCACCTTACAGAGGAATTATGGCAAATGGCAGGCTTTGATGGAGAACTTAACCAAACAAGCTGGCCAAAATATGACGAATCTAAGCTAAGCTTTGATACAATCGACCTACCAGTCCAAGTAAATGGCAAGGTAAGAGGAAAGATAACAATAAGTAAAACAGCAAGTAAGGAAGAAGCTCTAGACTTAGCATCTAAAGAAAATAATGTAAATTCTTATATAGAAGGCAAGGAATTTAGAAAAGTAATCTATGTTCCAGGCAAAATTCTAAATCTAGTAGTTTAAAAAATATTTAAAAAGAGAAAATCTTCGGGTTTTCTCTTTTTTGATGATACGCTGAAATTTTATTATTAAGGAATTCTTAAAAATTATAACTTTTTTTAAAGTCATAATTGTGTTATTATATAAAAAGAACTTGACAGTTAAAAAGCATTAATGTATGATATCACTACATACATCATACAGTAGAGGCGAAAATGAAATCTTTTATCAAAAAAAATTTATTCAATATAATATCAATAATCCTATTAATAATAGCCTTAATACTTGCTTTTATAGTTTATAAGAAGGGCTATTTTAACTCTCTAGAAAGCTTCAGAGAACTGATTTTATCTAAGGGAGCCTGGGGTCCAGCTGTATTTATGATTATTCAGATAATACAGATAGTAATCCCGATAATACCAGGAGGCCTTACCTGTGTAGCAGGAGTAGTTATATTTGGGGCCTTTTGGGGCTTTGTTTATAATTATATCTCAATTTGTGCTGGTTCAATACTTGTGTTTTTTATTTCCAGAACCTTTGGTAGATCCATAGTAATAAGGATTTTTGGAGAAGATACATATAATAAACACAAGGATAAGCTAAAAGAGAAGACCTATGACAGATTTTTCGCCCTTGCTATATTTTTACCTGTAGCTCCTGATGATTTTTTGTGTTACCTAACTGGCCTAACTGATATAAGTGTAAAAAAATATATAGCCATAATCTTATTGTGTAAGCCAGCTAGCATCTTGGCCTATTCCATGGGATGGGCTCTTGGTTTAGACTTTGTGATGAAAAGTATAAGATAGGAGATAATATGAATTTTGAATCCTTGCCTATATTTTTAGTACCAGCTTATTTGGTATTTGTAGGTTATATTTCAAATATGATAAAGAACAAAGAAATAGATAAAAAATATGGTTATAGGAGCGATTTATCAATGAAAAATAAGCAGAATTGGTATTTTGCCAATGATTTTATGGCCAAAGGTGCCTTTAGCTTAGCTATAGTTTTTATCATCCTTGGCCTAATCTTAAATAAATTTGTTATAATGTATACCTATAGAAAGATCATCCTAGTAATTATAGAATTTATGGCCTATGTAATTCTTGGAATTATTTTAGAGTCCAGGCTTAAAAGGGTTCACAAGAAGTAGTTTTATTAAGTTTTTTCTTATAAGCTTTGGGTAAATATATATTAAGTAAGACGTTAATGTATATAGAAAGGATTTTTATGAGAAAAGAAATAGTAAGAGAATGGGATTTTGAACTTTATTTTAAACCTGATTGCCCATATTGCTTAAAAGTTTTAAATTATTTTAGAGACAATGATATAATCAAGTTTCCATCATATAATACAGAAGATGTAAACTGCGGTTATGAAAACCAAGATAAGCTAATCGAAGTAGGTGGAAAAGTCCAGGTTCCTTGCATGGTCATAGATGGCAAAGCTATGTATGAATCTGATGATATCATAGCCTATGCCAAGGAAAATTTCCTAGAAAAAGCCAAAGAAAATAAGGCTAAAAGAGAAGAAAATAAATAAGTATTTTAAAAGCCCAAATCTTTTTGACCTGAGCCCACCCATATTATGGATTTTGGACTCAAGGTCAATAAAGATAGGGCTTTTCTTATTTTTTAGCTCCTTCAACTTTTACTTTTTTACCTGATATTTTTTTGTTATTTAATCCTTTAATAGCCTTATCTATGAAGTTTTTATCTATATCTACAAAGCTGTAAGATTTTTGAATTCTAATTTGGCCAATTTGATCATTTGGAATATGTCCAAGTCGGTTTAGGGCTTTAACTATTTTATTTGCATTAAAATTATCAAGTTTTCCCCTATTTATAAATAAGGTTGCCATATTTTCATCATTATATTTTGGATGGGCCTTCTTACTCTTAGCTTGCTTATTAGATTTTTTTGCCTTATCATTGTCAATACCATCAATTTTTTCGTGATGATTTCTGGTTGATTTTCCAAGCTTTTCGCTTAGAAGGACCTGGGCAATGATGAAGGGATCGTAACCTTTTTCCATAAGAGCTATTAAGATAGCTTGTTCCTTGTCTGATTAGAATAATTTTCTAGCTTAGAGCTAATTTCCTCAATAATATTTTCTTCTTGACTTTTACCCATCTCAGCTAGGCTTGGGATTTCCATTTCCTCTATATGGGCCTTGGTATATTTTTCTATAGCCTTTAGTCTTTGCCTGTCCTTACCTGCTATAAAGGAGTAGCTAACACCACTTTTACCAGCCCTGGCAGTCCTTCCTATCCTGTGAACGTAGTATTCATCTAGTTGGGGTAGGTCATAGTTAAATACTATATCTACATTATCTACATCTAGGCCACGGGCAGCTACATCAGTTGCAACCAGGATATGGATAGTATTGTTCCTAAACTTTTTCATCACCTGGTCTCTTTGGCCTTGTTTTAGATCCCCATGGAGGCCATCTACAAGATAAGATTTTTTGCTTAGATTTTCTACAAGTCTATCGACTTTTCTTTTTGTATTACAAAATACTATGGCAAGTTGGGGCTTATTTATCTCAAGTAGCCTGGTTAGGGTCTCTTCCTTATCAGCTTCCTTCATAGGGATATAAAATTGGTCAATTCTATCAACAGTTAGTTCTTCAGCTTTTATCTTGATAGAAACAGGATTATTTTGATAGATTTTAGAAAATTCTGTTATTTCCTTACCCATGGTGGCAGAAAAAAAGCAAGTTTGTCTTTCTTCACTTGTCGCATCAAGTATAAATTTCATATCATCCCTAAAGCCCATATCAAACATCTCATCTGCTTCATCTAGGACTACTATATCTAGCTTATCTAGTTTAAGAACCTTTCTTTTCATCAGGTCTATTAGCCTACCAGGTGTACCGACCACGATTTCTACACCCTTCTTAAGAGCTTTTATTTGTCTTACGATTTGGGTGCCGCCATAGACAGATAAGATTTTGATATCCTTCTTATATTTAGCTAATTTTTCAATTTCTTTTGTTACTTGCATACATAATTCCCTAGTTGGGCATAGGATAAGGGCTTGTGTTATTCCGTTTGTCTCTACTTTTTCAACAATAGGGATAGCAAATGCTGCAGTTTTGCCTGTACCTGTTTGAGCTTGGCCAATCAAATCTCTACCTTCAAGGAGGACAGGGATGGTTTGTTCTTGTATTGGTGATGGACTTTCAAATCCCGTGTCTGCTAATGCTTTTAGTGTTTCTTCTGATATTTTTAATTCTTTAAATTCCATTAATTGTGTTTTATTCCTTTTCTCTTTGCTAATTAAAAAAGGCAGCCGCCATAAGACAACTGCCAAATACTATATCTATTATACCCTGACTTAATTATTAATCACTTATTTTGAGAAACATTTAGATTGCCATACAAAATATCAATTAACTCTATTATAAGAAAATGAACTTATTCTTTTACCAAACTATTAAGAAAAGAATAAAGAAAATAAAAAGCAAGGGCAAGAATTATATGGCCTAGGCCTGCAAAACCTGAAATACTTGCATCAAGAGCCATTTGATTTAGGTCATAAATTTGATAAAATCCCCTGGCAACTAGACTTAAAAGACTTAAGCTAAGGCCTATATTATAGGTGATATAAAATCTTTTTTCTTTCTTAATATCTGAAGAATCAAAGTTTTTAGCAAATAGGGTCAAGATAAGAAAAATTATAAAGCCAAGCACAAGGCTGTGGCCGTGAGCAAGGGCTAGGTTTGTCCTGCCTGTAAAGCCTATAAATTTTGTAAACTCCCTATAAAAGGCTCCTATAAATAAGGCAAAAATCCCGTAAGCAAAGGCTGTTTTAATATATTTTTTAGTCATTATTTTCTCCTCTCATTGCCAAATAACCAATAAGAATTGTCCAGATATAGGTGCAGGTTTTTGGTATCATCAAGATACCGATAAGTGGTATAGTTTTTTCAAATAAGACCACCGGCAAATAGAATCCAAAGCTTAGAACTATGGTTAACCAGAGATTTTTAAAGGCTAGGTCTCCTTCTTCTCTAGATTTCTTATAGAAAATGATTATTATAAGGAGTCCTAAGATAGCAAAGGGGATATTTCTATATATAGCCCAAGCAAATGGTGAATTTGTACTCAAAAACATATTTTCTGGGCATAGGACCAGGCTAATCCTTAATAAGGCTAAGATCCATATTAGTATAGTTAAGCTTTTCCTATCCTTAATCTTGTAGCGCAAACGCCAAATATAGTATAAAATTAGGTAAAATATGGTCATCGTGATAGAAGTAATTAACTTACCAAGACCAAGAGCAAAGGTCCAGTTTTCTAGGCCTGTAGTATTTAGGGCTAGGGCTCTGGGAACTAGGTGGAAAGCATCTCCTAGGCCTAAAACAAGGGCCATTAGGCCAAATAAGAAATATTGCCTATCTTTTCCCTCTCTAACCATCCTTATACCAAGGAATGTAACAGTTGTTAGGTAAAAAATATCAAAGAGACTTTCAAATATAGCTTGCATATTATCCTTCTTTCTGAACACTGTTCATTTTTGAGTTTTAGAAAACCCGCACCTTTTGCGGGTCTTTTAATAAATAATTTTTTCAATGACCTTTAAAAATAGGTCCTTATCGTAATTTTTGTCGACAATAAAGCATATGCTTGTGGTAAGGATATATTTTATAAGGTCATCCTTTGAAAAAGTATCGTTAAAAGTAGCTTGCTTAATTTTTTTATCCTCATTAAGAGCACAAATCATTTCTTTTTTGAGCTTTTCAAGATAGACATCCATCGAGCTTTTAGCCTTATCCTTGTTTTTTGACTTGAAAGATAGGGAGTGGATATTAAAAAAATTGGGATACTTTTTAATACCTGAGATAAGATGGTCTAAAACATGATCTAGATATTTTATAAAATCATCAAAAGCCAGGCTCTTATCATCGATTCTAAATATATCTTCCCAAACACTTTCTATAGTCTCTATCAACAAATCATCCTTCGATGGGAAATAGTTGTAGATTGATCCTACAGCAAGATCGCATCTGCTTGCAAGTTTTCTTATACTAAGGGCATTTAGCCCTTCTTCTGCTACAATTTCTCTCGAAAATATAAGGATTTTTTCTTTAGAAATACTCATTAAAACTCCTCATGAACATTGTTCATTTTCATTATAAGGTCTATTTATCTTTTGTCAAATTATTTCTCAAATCATCATAATATTTTTTTCTATTAGGATTTTCTGGAAACCAGCCCTTAAGAACTCTTTCCTCTTGTTCTACCACTTCCTTTATTGACCAAAAACAGCAGCAAGCAATCACTCCAGCAAAGATACTAGGTATTAGACTCTTAATTAAAATAGAAACAAGAGTAAAGATAAGTCCTGCTAGAAAAAAATATTTATTAACCTTTTTACCAAAATAATATTCTCCCTTTATCACTAGGGGATGAAAAATCCCTATAAGAAAAAATGTCACTAGACCAACTAAAATTCCTTCCATAAATCCTCCTTCTATAATTATCTAATATATAGGCTTATCAGTCAAATAATATTGAAATTGACCTATGTAAAAGAGTTTTTACATAAAAATAAGCCAATGTAAAGTATAATTGATAGACGAAAACAAAAAAATAAACTAAGATATCTTTAGGAGGTAGGGATGAAGATTGGAGAAAAATTAAAACAAGCAAGATTAAATAAAAAAATGACCCAAGAGGAAGTAGCAGACAAACTTTACGTTTCTAGGCAATCCATATCAAATTGGGAGAATAACAAAACTTATCCTGATATAGGAAATGTTCTTGCCTTATCCGATTTATATGAGATTAGCTTGGATGAACTTTTGAAAGGAAGCGATAATTTTATGAAACATTTGGAAGAATCAACAGATATAGTAAGATCAAACAAAAAACTCATTTTTTATATAATTATGGGCCTGGTCGCAATGGTTGTTATGGCAATCTTTACAGAATTTTTACCGGAAAAAGTAGTTTTAATTGCTATATTTATTCTGGCAGTAATAGTAACAGGCTTAGTTTATAGTGAGATTATTAAGAGATTTTAGGAGAAGGAAATGGATATAAAATTAATAATAATGGTTATAAGTGGGGCAGTATTTGTGGTTGGTGGTTTTATCCTCCAATACAATATCTACAAAATGACTCAAATTGATGCAAAAGCGAGAGGACTTAAACATCCTAGATTATTGGGTGTCTTAAATATTTCTGGAAACAACGGCAATGCCTTTTTGCTAGCATATTTAATAGGCAGGAAAAAATACCCAATACAAAATATTTCTAGGAAAGATTTGGCAGACCTTGAATTATATAAGAAAAAATCCTTCCTTGCCTTATCAATGAATCTTATAGCATCCTTGGTTTTTGTTATAGCCTTTATATACTATAAGGGTATGACATTTTAAAGATCTAAAAAGCTTAAGCGATTTTACGCCTAAGCTTTTTTCCTTATAGATATAATTCTGCTTGCGTTGTAAACATCTCTTTGTAGAGACCATCTTCTTTTATCAATTCTTCGTGGGTCCCATTTTCTGTGATTTTGCCCTGATCACATACTATAATTCTGTCTGCATATTTGGTGGATGATAGTCTGTGGGAGATGAAAAGGGATGTTTGACCCTTGGAAATTTTTAGCATATTTTCAAAAATTTCCTGTTCGCTCCTTGGATCTAGAGCACTGGTTGGCTCATCCATTATGAAAAATTTCCCTTGGTGGAAGATTGAACGGGCGAGGGCAAGCTTTTGACCGATTCCTCCAGATGGCTCTACTGACTTGTCTGAGAATAAATAGGTGAGGAAGGTATCTTCTTTTTCTACTTGTTTAGATATCCAATCAGATAAATTTAGAAGGTCAAAGGCCTTATCCATATTTTCATACTCAAGATCTGTAATATCTTCCTTCAATTTACTTGTGATATTTTCGCTAATCCTAAATGGAAATAGCCTAAAGTCTTGGAAGGTAGGGGATAGGATCTCATAGTATTTTTTGGTCGATATCTTACTTATATCAATATCATTTAGGTAGATAGTGCCTCCCGTTGGTTCGTAAAACTTACACAATAGTTTTACTATAGTAGATTTACCAGCTCCATTTTTGCCCACAAGGGCAAGAGTTTCGCCATTTTTTATTTCAAAAGAACAGTCTTTTAGGACATAATCTTCACTTGCTGGATACTTAAAGGATACATTGTCAAATCTAATCCTAATCTCATTTGTATCAAAATCGGTGATTTCTCCCTTATCAAGAAGCCCTTCTTCCATTTCAAGGAAGTTAAAAAATACTTCTAATTGAGCATTTACAGAAATAACCTTGGCGTAGTTTTGCTGGATAAGGTTGGTTGCGTTTATCACCTGTATTAGGGAGTTGAAATACATGGTGAAGTTGGCAAGGCTAATTGTCTTATCGATTAATTTATAGGTAAGATAAATTAAAGTTAAGATAATTGACCCATTGGCACTTACATTCATGATACCAGTGTAGATGCCATTTTTGTTGAAGTATTCTGTTGAAGAATCAATCATCTCTTGCTGGTAGAAGTCTGCTTTTTCTAGGACTAAATCTTGGCTTTCATAGATTTCTATATCCTTAAAATACCTAAGATCTGCCGCAAAATTTGCAAAAAATCTATATGTCCTTAAATCTGAAATATTATTTTCCTGGTATTTTAGTTCATTTTCCTTAATTAGACTTACTATTTTTTTGTTTATCAAAACTAATAAAATTAGCAAGATGATTATTGCAGGATTTAGCTTTACAAGTATTCCTAAAGCTAAGATTCCAGTTATAGCAGCTGATATTACCAAGATTATTATGTCATAGAGGGTGTACATTTCCCAAACCGCATAGTGGGCTTGTTCCATCATATCCTGGATTTCCTTACTGTCAGACTTTTCTATGGGTAGCCTTAGGGACTTTTGTGCAATCTTAAAGGTAAGTTTATCTGACATATCTTCAAAGGTGAGAGTTAGATAATTGTTTAGCCATCTATGGGTTACTTCTTTGATAAAACCAAGGCCTATAACCAAGAGTCCAAGACCTAGGCAGTAGGAAATTCTTTTTTGTCCCATAAGCTCATCAATAATTAGTTTTGGAGCAAAAATATTTATAAGCGGCAAAAATCCCAGAACAAGGTTTGTAATAATTACCCTAAGAGTAAATCCTGGCTGGTAGGTATCTATTAATCTAAAGAGTTTTCTAATATTTTTCATAGGACCTCCTTGTAATTTTTTGCTTGGAGACTATAGAGGTCTTTATAATCTTCACATGTCTTCATCAGCTCATCATGAGTTCCGTTTGCAAGTATTTCGCCATCTTTAAGATAAATTATCCTGTCACAAAACTTAGTCGATGCCAGCCTGTGGGAGATAAAAATCGAAGACTTATCTTTTGTCAGATCATCATAGAGCATATAGAGTTCTCTTTCATTAAGGGCATCAAGCTGGGCTGTTGGCTCATCTAGAATTAATAGTTTAGCCTTAGATTTTGCTATAGCTCTAGCTAAAAATAGCCTTTGCTTTTGTCCACCAGATAAATCAACCCCATCATTGTCTAAAATTCTAAGTAGGGTCTGGTCGTCTTTTTTCTCATACTTATTAATGATTTCATCTAGGTGGGTCATTTTGTAAATATCATCTATATTTTTATCCTTAGTTGACATAAGGATATTTTCCTTAAAGGAAAATGGCAAAAGATTTGAATCTTGGAAAACAGCTGAAATTAGCTTTTTATAGTCTATATGAGAATTTTTTACATCTTCTCCATTTATTAAAATAGTGCCTTCTGTTGGTTCGTACAGACCTGCAAGAAGTAAGGCAAGGGTTGACTTACCAGCACCATTTTCTCCTACAAGAGCAATAGTTTCAGAGTCTTTTATCCTTAGATTAATATTTTCTAATACATAAGAATCAGTACCTGGATATTTAAAAGAAACATTGTCAAGGACTATTTCCATTTGGTCTGGATAAAGTTCTTGTTTTTCATCCTTATAGACATCTGTAATCTTAAAAAATGGCTTAAACATGGTAAAGTTTCTTCGAATATCAGAAAAAACCCACATAGTTTGATGGTTAAAGGCAATAAAGGCAAATATCGCTGTAAAATATACATAGAAATTCGCTATAGAAATCTTTCCTCCAATAAGACCTGTCATTAGCCAATAGATTATAAGTCCGTCCCTGATTAGGTTAAATACATTTGCCAGGGTGAAAATTCTTAGAGTCTTTGTGTTGACATCTCCTAGGCGGATTATCCTGTCCCTATTGGTTTTGCCATAATAGGATTTAAAAATCCTGACTGTGTCAAAGATTAAAATATCCTGCTTGGATAGGGGAGATTTCATTTCGTTATTAAGCTTAGAAAACTTATCCCAGTTTGGACTCATTTCTTCCCAGTACTTGTCATATGACTTAGGGACTTGGTTTAAAAGCAACCATGAAATTATGGTTAGGATTATTGTTGTGGCTAGAACCCAAAGGTCCATAGAAGCAAAAATCCACAAAAATCCTCCAATCGAAATAAGAAGGGCAAAGATTTCTGGCAAATCCATCATAATGCCACCAACACCGCCCCAAGGTGATTCTACTGCCTTCATGGCATCACTTATTTTTTCGGATTCTGATTTTTCTTTTTTAAGAGCGTAGGGTAGGTAGAGCGAATACTCTGTAATCATATTCATTAGCTTATAGCGGACGTGGTTCATCCTCATCCTGTAATTGCCCATAACAAAGGCATCAAAAAAGCTAATTAATGAAGAAATAAAAAATAAGCCTATAAAAAATACTGGAAAAACTTTAGGATTTTCCTGGTAGTTTTTTAGGATATAGGCAGGGGAAATAATCCATAAGAAGGGTTTGATCCCTACAAATAGACCATAAAGTGTGATTAGTAAAAACATGATTGGCTCCAAACGAGCCATCTTTTTAATTAAAAATTTAAATTCTTTCATAGTGCCGAAATTTCGGCATCCTCCTTGTTTTTTCTTATGTAAGTCAAGGAGCTATCCTTACTTACTAGTTACTTGCTTCTTTTCCTTTTCTTAATTTTGTCATTTTTCTTCTCTCCTTTCTGTAAATTTATAATAGTTTACCATGCTGTAGTATTTTTGTCAATATCTTATCTACCAGCCAAAAAGCTTATGATAGTATTTTTTCCATCCTTGTGTACATCTAAGACCTTAAATTTTATAATCTTATAGGTGTTGTTAAAGCAAATATTAGAATTAATTACAGTTCCAAGTCCTGTAACTTCAGTTATTCCAGCCTGAGAATTGATAGGTAGGCTTGAGTCAATAGCATAGTTTATCATCTCATCAAAAAGCTCTGGGTCAATATCATCTCTATAATTAATAAGGCTTATGTAGGCCTCATCTTCATTTAGAAATAAATTTGTCTTAATCTTGCCATAAAATCCTTCAAGGAAAATTTGAAAGAGGATATAGGCTGTGTTGTAGGATAGGTTTCTGTATCTTAGATTCTTATCTACTTCAAGGACCACTTCTTCTTCACTTATCTTTCCATCTACAGAAATTAAGAGCTTGCCTCTATTTTCCTTTACCTCTATAATTTCCTTATCATCTAGGCTCTTATAATCATTTATTAATTCGTTATCATCAGCCATAAAGATATTTTTATCGACTATAACTTGGCTTATGTTATTTTTAAATCTCTTATCGAGGACTTTTGCCTTGATATTTAATATTTCAGGATAATTTTCATATATTTTCATAGGTCACCTCTAAATCTATTATAACATATGATATAATTAAATAGAGGTTTTTATGAAAAAAAATTTATCTTTAATCCTCCTAGGCCTAATTATGGGCATAGTGGGTTTTATAAATTTTGAAAATCTAAATATATTTAACCTAGGACTTGTAAGCCTAAGCCTTGCCTTTGTCCTTTATAGGAAAAATAGGGATTTTTCTCTAGTAGTTCTTGCAATTTTCTTGGGCTTTACTTTAAGCGTTATTAGGCTTTCTTCCTTTAATTTGCATGAAAGTGATATGGAAAATGTCCAGGTTAAGATTTTGGAAAAAAGAAAGTCAAATGACTCCTACAGGTATACAGTCCACATAAAAAATAAGGACTATGACCAAAAGGCCTTTATCTTTGATGAGGGAGATTTTGATATAGGAGATGTAATGGATCTTGAGGGCGAACTTAGGCTTATCAATAGGAATACCAACCCGAATTTATTTAATTTTAGGTCTTATGCTATTTCAAAAAATGTAAGCCTTGAATTTAAGCCTAAAAATCTCCATCAAGAGATTCTTAGAAGTCAGTCTAAAAATATATTTCTAAAGATAAGAAAGGGATTTTTTTCTTACATAAACAGGATTTTTTCTAATAACTTATCCAAGAAATCATCAGATTTTGTAATTTCACTTTTGTTAACAGATAATCTGATTGACAGGGAAAGCCTTGGCAAGATGGGCCTTGCCCATATTTTGGCAGTTTCAGGTCTTCACATGGATATGCTAATGACATTTTTATCCTTTGTTGGCCTTAAGCTAAAAATTCCTTATAAGTACACCAGGATAGCAGGTCTTATCCTAGTTGGACTTTATGCCTATATAATCGGTTTTCCCTATTCTGTCCAAAGGGTCCTTATAATAAATTTGATAGGCTTTGTGGGATTTTTGTCTAGAAAACCAATAGATAGGGTCAAATCATTAATAATTGCAGCCTTAATTATTTTGCTGATAAATCCTTTTGCTATTTTATCATCGGGCTTTATCCTATCCTTTGTAGCATGTCTTGCAATTTATAGGATTTACCCACGCTTTAAAAAGCTCTTTAAAGAAGGATTTATAAGAGATTCCTTTGCCTTTACAAGTGCTATCCAGCTTTCCACCTTGCCCTTTGTTGCCTATTATTTTAGGTATTATAATCTCTTATCCATACCAGCAAACTTTTTAATTGTACCAATATTTGAAATAGCCATATATTTGATGTTTTTTATTATCTTTACCTATCCGATTTTAGGAAGACTTCTTAAATTAGCCTTCCTTGGCCTGGATTTACTGGTAAATTCCATGCTTGATATGACAAGCTTTTTAGGTTCTATTTCATTTTTAAGCCTAGATTTTGTGGCAGAAAATATTTTGGTATCCATATTTTTATTTATACTAATTTATATATTTGCCAATGTAAAGGTAAAGAAGAACTTTGGTAAATTCCTAGGACTTTCCCTTGCTATAACTTCCATGTCGCTAGTCATGGATTTTATAAATAAAGACATAACTTATCAGATGATCGACATAGGCCAGGGCGATGCCTTTTTGATAGATGATAGGGGCAAATATTATATGATTGATGTAGGAGGACCTAAGTATAAGGACTATGATTCTGGAGAGAGAATCCTTGTGCCATATCTCAAAAGCATTGGGGTTAAGGAAATTGAGGGAGTCTTTATAAGCCATGAAGATAAGGACCATGCTGGTAACCTCAATTACTTGCTAGAAAATCTTAGGGTTAAAAATATAATAGTTGATAAGTCTCTATCAAAAGAATTTAAGGATAAATACCAGGCGAAGATAATAAATATAGGCGATGAAGTTAAGCTTTCTGATGGTTTTATCAGATGTATTTATGATGGGGAAAATAATGAAAATGAAAATGATAAGTCAATGGGACTATTGATAAATATAAAGGGTAAGACAATCCTAAGCCTAGGAGACCTATCAGCTGAATTTGAAAATAAATTAGACCAGAGGGCTGATATATTAAAGCTATCCCACCACGGGTCAAGGTCATCTTCAAGTAAGGAATTTATCGATAGGGTAGATCCAGATATTGCCCTAATATCAGCAGGAAGAAATAACACCTACGGCCACCCAAATAGGGAAGTTTTACATAATATTAGGGGAATAAAAACTTACAACACCCAAAGCGATGGCCTAGTTAAAATTAGGGTTAAAAATAAGGAAATTAAAGTAGAAAAATATTTGAAAGGAGGGTTTTTTAGATGAAATATGTAGATTTTTTTAAAAGTCTAAGTGGTAATCAAACTAGCGGAGTTTATTTATTTGATTCTGAGGAAGAATACCTCAATACCACCCTGATAGAAGAGGCAGAGAGAAAAATAAATATAAAAGACTTTAACCTAATCAGGATAAAGGGCGAAACAGACTACGAAAGTCTCAAAAATTCCTACGAAACCTATCCTGTCATGGAAGATAAGAAGATAATAATCTGGCAGAATATAGACCTAAGTAAAGATAAGGTCGCTTCTTACAAAGAAGTCTTAGATGAGCTAAGCAAAGATTTGGCAGATTTCCCAGCCTATGCTACTCTTATGATATTTTCAGATAATAAGCCGTTTAAGGGCAAGTTTTACAAGGAAGTTAAAAAGCAGGGAAATATCGTAGAAATCGAAAGGCTAAATAATAGGGAGCTGAGGTCCTTTATTGGCAAGAGATTCTTAAGCAAAAATAAGAAAATTTCAAACCAATTTATTGGAGAAATAGTAGACAGGTTTTCCTATCTTTCCTACAATAGCGAAGTAGACTTATATGAAATAGTAAACTCAGTAGATAAAATTATATCAAATTCAAATAATGAAGTCATCACAAGAGAGGATATAGAAGACCAACTAGATCAAGTCCTTAACCTATCCATATTTAACCTAACAGATGCCCTTTCCAAAAAAGACACAAAAACAGCCATGAAGACCTTCTTATCCATGGCAAAATCAGGAGAAGACCTTTTTATGGTCTACCATATGATAATAAGGCAAATAAGGATTTTAACAACCATAAAAAGCCTAAGTCAAGCATCCTACAACGACTCCTTTATGATGAAAACAGCAAAGATAGGAAGCTTTGAACTAAAAAAAGCCAAGGATTTTATAAGAAATTTCAGCCTTGATGAATTAATCGATATAAATGAAAGGTTATTTGATATGGAAAAAAGAAGCAAGTCAGAAAATTTTGATATGAAAGATGAGCTCTTGAAGTTGATTGCTTTTGTGGGGATTTAGGTAATTAATTGAATTTGATTGGATTAAAAAAGAACGTTGCTATTAAGACGTTCTTTTTAGTTTATTATAAGATTTTTATCGATTTCTATTTCTGATTCTCATTCGATAAATTGTGAAATTGCAAAAAAATTGCTTGCAAAGGTGTGTCTTTATCCTATGCGACTCGAGAAATTAAACGCTCCTGTTCGTCGCGTTGAATTTCTCTCCCTGCATAAAGTTTTTCTAGCAATGGGGTATCTTTATCCTATGCGACTACAAAAAAAGAACGCTCCTATTCGTCGCGTCCTTTTTTCTTCGCTGCATAAGGTTTTTCATCAATTTTCCTGCGCACTTCGTGCTTGTAAAATCGTGAAAACCGTAAAAATTTTGCTCGCAGGTCATGTCTTTATCCTATGCGACTACAAAAAAAGAACGCTCCTTTTCGTCGCGTCCTTTTTTCTTCGCTGCATAAGGTTTTTCATCAATTTTCCTGCGCACTTTGTGCTTGCAAAATTGTGAAAACCGCAAAATATTGCTAGCAATATTTGTGCTCTACTATTTGCGAATCGGAAAGCTCAACGCTCCTATTCGTCTCGTCGTTCTTTCCTCCCTGCATAATGTTTTTCATCAATTTATCTTCACAACTTTGTTGTTCGATAAATTGTGAAAACCGTAAAAATTTTGCTCGCAAAATTTTTACTACATTTAAAATGAGTGATTATCAGTAGTCATATGTCGGGATCCATTACTGATTATCACTCATTTTCTTATGCGTTTGCTGCGTTTAATTTTTTAGCTAATCTTGATGTTACAGATGCAACTCTGTTTTTATGGATTACATTTTTGCTTTCTGCTTGTTTTAGCTTTTTGTCAACTAATTTTAGTAATTCTCTAGCTTGGTCTAGTTCATTTGCTTCTATAGCTGCTTCAAACTTTTTGATGTAAGTTTTGATTGCTGATTTTCTTGACTTATTTCTAAGAGTATTTCTTTTAGCGACTTCAATTCTTTTTTGACTTGATTTAATATTTGCCATCTATTTTCACCTCTTCTCTTTTTTTACTTGACTTATGTATTCTACCATAAACTTTCAAAAAGCTCAAGTTTTTATTATATTTTTAAGAATTTTTTGAGAATTGACCCCATATAGTATATAATAATTCAAGGAATGAGAGGTTGTTATGGAAGATAAAAATAAAAAGAAGGATTCCATCTTAAGTGTGATTTGGGATTGGGTTAAAACTATTGCCGTTGCCTTGATCATAACTTTTTTTGTTAAGTTTTTTATTGTTGATGCCACTAGAGTATCTGGGGATTCGATGTTAAATACCCTACATAGTGATGATATGCTTATGGTTAATAAGATTGGAAAATATTTTGGCGACTATAAAAGGGGACAGATTGTTATTATTAATGCCCCAGATTATCCAAATAGATTGTATGTTAAAAGAGTTATAGGCACTCCTGGAGATACTGTCAAACTACAAGATGGCAAGGTCCTCATTAATGGAGATGTACTTGAGGAGAAATATATAGCTAGCGACCATACTCTAGAAGGTCTTGCTGGTAATGAATTTATCTTAGGTAGCAATGAATACTTAGTTTTTGGAGACAATAGGGATAATTCTAATGACTCCAGAAATTTTGGTAAGATATATAAAGAAGATATTGTAGGTCATGCATTTTTGAGGTTCTATCCTTTTGCTGATGCAGGACTTATTGATAATAATCCATATAAATAAGATTAGTAGGAGATATATGACAAAGAGAAAAGAAAATATTAGAAATTTTTCAATAATTGCCCATATTGACCACGGAAAGTCTACCCTTGCAGATAGGCTCATTGAAAAAAGTGAAAATATAAGCCAAAGGGATATCAAAGAGCAGATGCTTGATGATATGGAGCTTGAAAAGGAACGTGGTATTACAATTAAGCTTAAGTCTATTAAGATTCATTACAAGGCTAATGATGGCAATACTTATGACCTTAACCTTATTGATACTCCAGGCCATGTGGACTTTAATTATGAGGTGTCTAGGTCTCTTAAGGCTTGTGAAGGAGCTATTCTTGTTGTTGATGCTAGTCAGGGGGTTGAGGCTCAGACTTTGGCCAATACTTACCTAGCTTTAGAGCAAGATTTGGAAATTCTTCCGGTTTTAAATAAGATTGACCTTCCAAGTGCTAGACCTGATGAGATTAAACTTGAGATAGAAAATCAGATTGGCCTTGATACTGATGGAATTCCAATGATTTCTGCCAAGACTGGCTTAAATATTGAAGATGTTTTAGAAGATATTGTTAAAAACGTACCTGCTCCTGAAGATCATGATGATAAGCCTCTTAAGGCCCTTATTTTTGATTCTTATTATGACTCTTATGTGGGAGTTGTTTGTTATGTAAGAATCTTTGAAGGGGTCGTAAGACCAGGGGATGAGATTGTCATGATGAATACTGGCAAGAAATATGAGGTCAACCAAGTTGGTTATACAACAAGGGGTAGGATTGCTACAAAGGAACTAAGAAGTGGTGATGTTGGCTTTATAGAGGCATCTATTAAGGAAGTTAAGGATGCTAGGGTCGGTGATACTATAACAAGTGTAGCAAATCCAACAGATAAGCCACTTTCTGGCTATAAGGAAGTCCTACCAATGGTTTATTCTGGTATCTATCCAGCTGAAGGCGAATCTTTTGATAAGCTAAGAGATTCTTTAGAAAAGCTTCAGGTTAATGATGCTGCCCTTGTATTTGAGCAGGAAAATTCTCAAGCTCTTGGTGTAGGTCTTAGGGCAGGTTTCCTTGGACTTTTACACATGGATATCATAACCCAAAGGCTTGAAAGAGAATATGACCTAGATATAATCGCTACAGCTCCATCAGTTATTTATAAGATTAAATTAAAATCTGCGGATGAAGAGAAAGAATTACAAAATCCTAATGATTTCCCAGATCCTACAGAAATCCAATATATAAAGGAACCAGAAACAATTTCTGAAATAATTACTCCAAAGGAATATATTGGTCAAGTGATGGATTTGGCCCAATCTAGGCGTGGGGAGCTTATAAATATGACCTATATAGATGAAAATAGGGTTTCTATTAAATATAAGATTCCATTAAATGAGGTGATTTACAATTTCTTTGACAATCTTAAGTCAAGGACAAAGGGCTATGCTTCCCTTGATTATGAGGTGACAGGCTATAAGATTTCAGACCTAGTTAAGCTTAATATCCTAATTAACGAGAAAAATGTCGATGCCTTATCCTTAATTGTCCATAGGGATAGTGCATATGCAAGGGGCAGAGGAATTGTTGAAAAGCTAAAGGATGAGATTCCAAGACAACAATTTGCCGTGCCAATCCAAGCGGCAATTGGTGCAAAAATTATCGCTAGGGAGACTGTAAGGGCTCTAAGAAAAGATGTTATCGCCAAATGCTATGGTGGTGATATTTCTAGAAAGAAAAAGCTTCTTGAAAAACAAAAAGAAGGTAAGAAAAAGATGCGCCAACTTGGTAATGTTGAAGTCCCACAAGAGGCCTTCCTATCAGTACTTAAGCTTGATGATGAATAAAATAAAAAAGGGTGTGATTTCTCACATCCTTTTTTGGTCTATAAATATACTGATAAATATAAAAAACAGGTAAATTCCAAGGGTTAAGAAGGCGATGTATTTGAAATCTGTTGTTGGATAATAGGTTGCTGTATTTAATCCTTTAACTGCAATAATTGCTGAGAAAAGTGATAGGGGACCTCCCAGTAAAAATGTCTTTGTAGGTAAACTTAGAGATTTTTTTCTAAATTTTTCTAGCGCAAATATTATTAGCCCAAGGCCTATAAATCCAATAATAGAAGCTCTTGCATAAAATCCAAAGACAAGTCTTGGGAGAAGAGTTTGGCGAACTTCTCCAGATCCGATTACCATTTCTGGCATAGAATCGTGGTTTTGATAGAGGACAGTTTTTATCTTATCCTTATGAAAAGTAAGGGATTTTCTTGGCCTATCTTTATTAAAAATCTGGTCATATTTTGTGGTATAGGCATCAAGGTAGATGGCATCTTCTGTGTCAGTGTAATCAATCCCGCTAACCTTGTCAGAAAATTCTACTGTGTAGATGTCATCGCTCTTGTAAACTTTGTACAAGTCCTTTTCATACTCAATATGCCTTGGAATGCTTAGATAGGATATGATAAAAATGAGTATTGATCCGATAAACG
Organism: Anaerococcus kampingae; assembly: GCF_046365475.1. Lineage (NCBI taxonomy): Bacteria > Bacillati > Bacillota > Tissierellia > Tissierellales > Peptoniphilaceae > Anaerococcus > Anaerococcus kampingae. Next base: position 24,342 of record NZ_JBGMEF010000006.1, on the reverse strand, counting down.
AGACCACTGCTAGGGTAAAAAACCTAGTCTCTTTTTTTATCCTTTTTTCTACAAAAACTAAGGGCTTTGTATTTTTATTTTCAAATTCGATTTCATCTGTCAATTGCTTCTTGCACTTAGGGCAAGACTTTAAATGGTCTTCTACAAATTTAACTGATTCTTCGCTTAAAAGATTTTCCTTATATAAGGGAAGTAAGTCTTTTACAATATCACAATTATTCATCATTTTCCTCCATTAATATTTTTAATTTTTCCTTGGCCCTGTGGTATACAACACAGGCCCAGTTTTGATTTTTCTTATAAATCTCTCCAATTTCCTTAAAAGATAGGTCGTTAAGTCTTAGTTTCACAACATCTTTGTAAGGGTTTTCAAGACTTTCTATTGCCATATCCAAATTAGATAGATTTTCTTTGTACAATAAATCTTTCTCAAAAGATTCCAATTCCTGGTCAAAGTCTTCGATTTTATCAGTGACCAAAAGCCTTTTGTTCTTTTTATAATAGTTGTAATAGGTGTTTTTACCAATTTGAAAAAGATAAGCTTTTACCTTAGAATCTTCGATATTTTCTATGTTTTTCATGGCTCTTATAAAGCTTTCTGAGCAAATATCCTGGGCCACTTCTTTATTCTTGCATAGATATAGCAAAAATCTATACAAGTCATCAAAATATATTCTATAAATTTTTTCTATATCCATAGCCCCTCCTTCATATAGTAGACAAGTTACTTAGTCATATCTTACAAAATTTTAAAATAAATTCCATTATTGTATAGTATATTTATCATGGATAAGGAGTATTTATGGATATTAAAGTTGATTTTACTGATTTAGTTATAAAAACTGATAGGCTTGTACTTAGAGCCTTTAGAGATTCTGATTTAGAAGATTTTTTTGAATACGCAAAAATACCTGGACTTGGTGAAATGGCTGGTTGGCCTCATCATGAAAATCTAGATTACACTAGGGAAGTTTTAGAAAGATTTAAAAAAAATAAAAACGTCCTTGCTATAGAAATGGATGGCAAGGTAATCGGATCTATAGTACTTCGCCCAGTGGATGAGGATTTTTATAAAGAATTTGAAGGTAAAAAGGCCAAGGAGATAGGTTTTGTATTAAGTCCTGCTTACCATAGGCAAAAAATTATGACAGAAGCTGTTAGGGCTATGATGAAATATGCCTTTGAAGATTTGGGTCTTGATTATATTTCTGCTGGATATTTTAGAAATAATTTTAAGTCTAGGGATTTTCAAAAGAAGCTTGGATTTACTTTTTATGGTAGCCATATTGTGAAAGTTCCTATGGGAATTTTAGCCCCGGTTCACCAAACAATTTTCACTAAAGATGATTATAAAAATCATAAGATTGGCCAGGTAGAAGAAAAAAAGCCAGCTAAGGCAAGCGAGGAGCTAGTATTAAAATCTGATGAAGAAATAATTAGAAGATTACATTTTGAAAAGGAAAATGAATTTATACCACAAAATCCAGACCATGCCTATTATATAGTTGTAATAGATGGCAGGGTGAGGGTTATAGCAGATGGCAAGGAATACACATATTTTCCAGCAGATGCCCTTAGGATAAAAAAGGGATCTGATTTTAAGATAATAAGCAGATCTGTCGCTAAGTTAGTGCTTATAGAATTGATAGGTAAAAATGAATAAGATAGGAGCCTATATCCACATTCCATTTTGTGAGAAAAAGTGTTATTATTGCGACTTTGCAGCCTTTCCAAATTTAGAAAATTGGATTAGGCCCTATGTTTCTAATTTGATTAAGGAAATGAATTTTTATAGGCAAAGGATGGATGTAATCATTGATACGATCTACATTGGAGGAGGGACACCTTCTTATATAGACGCTCGACTCATTGAAGAAATAGTTGAGGAAATCTATAAATTTAAGACAGACATAAAAGAATTTACCATCGAGGCAAATCCAAATTCGCTTAATAAGGAAAAGCTTAAGACCTATAAAAAGCTTGGCATAAACAGGATCTCTCTAGGAGTCCAATCCTTTGATGATAGGGTCCTTAAAAATATTGGTAGAAATCATACAAGAGAGAGAGCCCTTAGGGATATAGATTTGATTAGGGAAGCGGGATTTAAAAATTTATCCTTTGATTTGATGTTAAACCTCCCAGGTCAAGATATGGATTCTGTAAAAAAGGACTTGGATTTTGTAAAGAAAATTAATCCAGACCATATTTCTTGGTATTCTTTGATATTAGATAAGGGTTCAAGGTTTTATGCTCTTGACAAAGAAGGCAAGCTTGATTTGATGGATAGTGACTTAGAGGTAGATATTTTTGATATGATAATAGATGAGCTTTCAAGACTTAATCTAAAAAGGTATGAAGTATCAAATTTTGCCAAGCAAGGTTTTGAATCACTTCATAACAAAAAATATTGGAATGGCGAGGGTTACTTTGGCTTTGGCCTTGGTGCTAGCGGCTATCTTTTAAATACCAGATATACCAATACAAGAAATCTAGCAATTTATGATAAGTTTATAAGAGAAAATAAGCTTCCTATTATAAATAAAGAATTCATTGATAGGGATGAGAAGGAAAAAGAATATATAATTTTTAAGTTAAGAGAGGCTCAAGGAATAAATCTTAAGACCTTTAAGGAAAAATTTAAGGCTGACTTCTTAGAAAAATATAAAGAGTCAGTTGATAAATTTTATAGGGATGGATTTTTTGAAATCTCTGATAGGATAAGCTTTACTAAGAAGGGATTTTCCCTTTCTAATGAGTTTTTTCTTGAAATAATATAATATTTCTTGACAAAGGAATCCTAGCTAGTATACTATAATTAGCAGTCGATACTAAAGAGTGCTAAAAGGAGTGAAAGACTTGAAAGATAGAAGAATGCAGATACTTTTCTCTATCATAAACTCCTATATCCTAGAGGGAGAACCAGTAGGCTCTAAGAGTTTGGCTGATGATTATTCCTTTGATGTATCACCGGCTACTATTAGAAATGATATGTCATCTCTAGAAAAGAAAGGCCTTCTAAAAAAGGCCCACTCCTCAAGTGGTAGGCTACCTTCAGATAAGGGCTACAGGTTTTTTGTAGACCATTTACTTGAAAATGGCCTGCTTGATCAGAAAAACGATCCTAAAAACTTGAGGCAAATCTTGGATAAGAGATACCATAATGCTACAGATATTGTAGATTCAGCTACAAAGATTTTAGCGACAATCACAAATCTAACAGCAGTGTCTATCACTTACAAAAATCAAATAAAATCAATAGCCAACATAGAGCTATTAAGGGTAAATGATTATGCACTCATACTTATAGTAGTCTATGACAATGGCCTAGTTGTTAATGATTTGATTTATCTAAAATATGAGATAGATGATCAAAGCTTATCGCAAGTTAATCATATATTAAGGAGCGAGCTAGTTGGTTCAAGTATTTATGATATAGGCAAGAAAATCATAAGTATAGAAGAGAAGTTAAATCTAAATTATAAGTATTTGCTCGATATAATCCAAACAAAGATGGAAAATGAATCTAGCAAGGATTCTGATAAGGAAATCAAGATAGAGGGTTTGGGTAATATATTCAATTTTAAAGAATTTGATGATATAGTTAAAGCTAAGGAATTTATCAATCTCTTTGAAAATCCAGATATTATTACAGATTTTCTAACTGATAAAAATGACCAAAGCCTAGTCATCACTATCGGAGAAGAAAATAAAATCGACCAGTTAAAGGAAAATACAATCATAACATCCTATTTTAAGGTAGACGAAAATACCATCGGTAAGATTGGTATAGTAGGTCTAACTAGAATTAGATATAAAGAAGTTATTGAAAGTATTAAGCTAGTTTCAGATTTACTAAATGAATAAAAAGGTAAGGTGAATGATTTGGCAGATGATAAAATAAAAGATGAAGAAAAATTAGAAGAAGAAAATATAAAAGAAAATCCAGAAGATGAAGAAGTAATCGATGCTGAAATAGTTGAAGATACGGAGGAAACTTCATCAGATGATAATGAATATTTAGAAAAATATCAGAGACTTATGGCAGATTTTGCAAATTATAAGCAAAGAGAAGAAAAGTCTAAAGCAGACTTTAAGAAATTTGCCTCAAGCTCTCTTATAGAAAAGCTTCTACCTGTCTTAGATAACTTTGATAGGGCTCTTAAAGATAAGGATATGGAAGATCCTTTTGTAAAGGGAGTCATAATGATAAGAGATGAATTTCTAAAGACCCTCAAAAGCGAAGGTTTAGAAGAAATTGAATCAGACGGATGCGTTTTTGATCATAATATGCATCACGCAGTAATGACGGAAGCAAGCGATACAGTTAAAGAAGATTATATAATAGAAACATTCCAAAAAGGATATACATTACACGGCAAAGTCCTTAGACCAGCAATGGTTAAGGTAAGCAAATAGGAGGAAAAACATATGGCAAAAATTATAGGAATTGACTTAGGTACAACCAATTCTGCAGTAGCAGTAATGGAAGGTGGACAAGCAACAATTATACCAAACAGTGAAGGTAATAGAACAACTCCATCAGTAGTAGCTTTCTCAAAAGATGGCGAAAGATTAGTTGGTGAAACAGCAAAAAGACAAGCAATTACTAACCCAGATAGAACAATAGCATCAGTAAAAAGAGAAATGGGACATGATTGGAAGTCTCCAGAAATAGATGGCAAGAGATACACACCAGAAGAAATTTCAGCAATGATTCTTCAAAAATTAAAAGCAGACGCAGAGGCTTATCTAAATGATACAGTAACAAATGCAGTAATCACAGTACCTGCCTACTTTACAGATGCTCAAAGACAAGCTACAAAAGACGCTGGACAAATTGCAGGTCTAAAAGTAGACAGAATCATCAACGAGCCAACAGCTGCTGCTCTTGCATACGGTATGGATAAGGAAACAGACCAATCTAAGATTATGGTTTACGACCTTGGTGGTGGTACATTCGATGTTTCAATACTTGAAGTAGGTGATGGAGTATTTGAAGTACTTTCAACAAGAGGAAACAACAAACTTGGTGGAGATGACTTTGACCATGCAGTAGTAGAATATCTTGCAGCTGAATTCAAGAAAGAATCAGGTGTTGATTTAACAAAAGACCTAACAGCAATGCAAAGACTAAAAGATGCAGCTGAAAAGGCTAAAAAAGAGCTATCATCAACACTTACTACAAATGTTAACCTACCATTTATAACAGCAGTAGATGGCCAACCTGTCCACTTAGACATCAACCTAACAAGGGCTAAATTCAACGAATTAACTCATGATCTTGTAGAAAAAACAAGAAAACCAGTAGAAGATGCTTTAAAGGATGCAGGCCTATCAGCTTCTGATATAGACAAGGTCCTACTAGTAGGTGGTTCTACAAGGGTGCCAGCAGTTCAAGAGCTAGTTAAAAATATAATCGGTAAAGAACCACAAAAAGATATCAACCCAGATGAATCAGTTGCATTAGGTGCAGCTATCCAAGGTGGTGTTCTAACAGGTGAAGTAAAAGACCTATTACTACTAGATGTAACACCATTATCATTAGGTATTGAAACACTTGGTGGTGTAGCTACAAAATTAATCGAAAGAAATACAACAATACCTACAAAGAAGAGCCAAATATTCACAACTGCAGCAGATGGACAAACAGAAGTAGACATCCACGTAGTACAAGGTGAACGTGAAATGGCAGCAGACAACATAACTCTTGGTAGGTTCCAACTTACAGGAATTCCTGCAGCTAGACGTGGTGTTCCACAAATCGAAGTAACCTTTGATATAGATGCCAACGGTATAGTAAATGTAACAGCTAAAGATCAAGGCTCAGGTAAGGAACAAAAGATAACAATCACATCATCTTCAAACCTAACAGAAGAAGAAATCGATAAAAAGGTAAAAGAAGCAGAACAATTTGCTGAAGAAGATAAGAAGAAAAAAGAAACAATAGATGCTAAAAATAACGCTGAAAACCTAGTTTACCAAGCTAGAAAGACAGTAGAAGATGCAAAACTAGAAGGCAGCGAAAAAGAAGCTATAGAAGCTAAGGCTAAAGAACTAGAAGATGCAATAGCAGCTGATGACTTAGATAAAATTAAAGCACTTACAGAAGAGTTAACAAATGAAATCTATAAGGTAAGTGAAAAGATGTATAAACAAAGCCAAGCTGGAGCAGAAGGTGCTAGCCAAAGCGATGAAGATGTAGTAGATGCTGACTACGAAGTAATCGATGAAGATGAAGAATAATCTTTTGAAAGATTTATTATAGCTAGTATAATAAAAACAATTGATAAAAGGGGCTATTTCCTAGAGAAATAGCTTTTTTTATGATTTGGAGGTAAAATGAGAGATCCGTATGAAGTGCTTGGAGTAAGCAAAGACACCAGCACTGCTGATATAAAAAGAGAATATAGAAAACTAGCCAAAAAATATCATCCAGACCTAAATCCTGGAGATGAAGATGCTGAAAGCAAATTTAAGGAAGCAACCCTTTCTTATGAAATCCTATCAGATCCTGAAAAGAAACAACAATACGATATGTATGGGGCAGCTGCCTTTGAAAATGGTGGGGCTGGAGCTGGTGGATTTTCATCAGGTTTTGGTGGCTTCGGTGATATATTTGGCGATTTATTTGGAGATATATTTAGCCAAGGCTATGGGGCAAGCAGGGCCAAAAGACCTGTAAAGGGTGCTGATATCCAGCAAGTAATAAACCTATCCTTCCAAGAAGCTGCCTTTGGTGTTAGCAAGGAAATTCAAGTAAGAAGAGAAGTAGAATGCCATGTATGCCACGGTTCTAAGGCGGAAGAGGGCTCTGAAAAGCACACTTGTCCAGATTGCCATGGCCAAGGAGTGGTAAATCAAGTTTCAAGAACAGCCTTTGGAACCATGTCAAGAACAGTAACTTGTGATAAGTGCCATGGGACTGGTGAAATAATTGATAAACCATGCAAAAATTGCAAGGGCTCTGGTAAGGAATTTAAATCAGAAAAAATTAAAATCGATATACCATCAGGCATAGAAGATCAAAATGTAATAAGGCTAAGTGGCAAGGGTCATATGGGCGAAAATGGCGGTCCTTACGGTGACTTATATGTAATAGTAAGGGTAAGTGACCATGAAATATTTAAAAGAGATGGTCTAGATATCTATTACGAAATGCCAATAAGCTTTCCGACTGCAGCTCTAGGTGGCAAGATAGATGTGGCAACCTTAAAGAAGAGTGTCGAGTTTGAAATACCAGAAGGAACTCAAACAGGTCAAAGATTTACCCTAAGAAACGAAGGAATCAAAGATTTACGTACAGGCAGACAAGGCAATCTCTACTTCTATGTCAAGATTGTAACACCTAAGAAGCTAAATAAAGCTCAAAAAGAAGCCTTAAAAGCCTTTGCTGATGCAAGTGGAAATAAGGTAAAAGAAGAAAAATCATTTTTTGATAAAGTTAAGGATTTTTTTGAATGACAAAAACATTTAATATAATAACCTTAGGATGTAAGGTAAACCAGTATGAATCTGAAGCTATCGAAGAAATCTTTGAAGCAAGAGGATTTGAAAGAAAAGAAGAAAATGCAGATATCTATGTCATAAATACCTGTACAGTTACAAACATGTCTGACAGGAAAAGTCGTCAAATGATATCAAGAGCAAGGAGCGACAATCCTGATGCTATAATAGCTGTAATGGGTTGTTATTCCCAAGTAAAACCTGAAGAAGTAGCCAAAATAGAAGGTGTGGATATAATTCTAGGATCTAGAAATAAGGAAGAAGTAGTGGATCTTTGTGAAGATTTCTTACAAAATAAAGAGGCGACAGATAAGTTAATATCAGTCTCTGAAGAAAAATCTTATGAAGATTTGGCAATTTCTAACCAAATAGGTATGACCAGGGCCTATATGAAAATTCAGGATGGTTGTAATATGTATTGCTCTTACTGCTTGATTCCTTATGCAAGGGGTAATGTGGTAAGCCGTCCTATGGATTCAATAATAAAAGAAGCCGAACGCCTTGGATCAAATGGCTTTAAGGAAATAGTCCTAACAGGAATTCATGTGGCAAGCTACGGCAAAGATTTTAAAGACGGGACATCCCTAATAGATGTAATAGAAAATGTAGCCAAGGTTGATGGGATTAAAAGAATCAGACTTTCATCCATGGAGCCAAGACACATAACAAAAGATTTCCTAGAAAGGATGAAGGCTACGGGAAAGGCTTGTGATCACTTCCACCTATCCCTACAATCTGGATCAGATGATATCCTAAAGGCTATGAATAGAAAATATGACACAAAAACTTTTAAAGAGAAGGTAGACCTAATCAGAGAAGTTTTCCCAAATGCAGGTCTTACAACAGATATCATAGTAGGATTTCCAACAGAAACAGAACAAAATCATAAGGACACTATGGCATTTGTAGATAGAATTAAATTTGCCAAAACCCACCTATTTAAATATTCTCAAAGAGATGGGACAAAGGCAGCCAAAATGGGCGGCCAGGTAAATGGAAATATCAAAAAAGATAGGCTAAAAGATTTAGAAAAAATTGAAGATACAAATAGAAAAGAATTTTTAGACAAACAAATTGGAAAGACTCTTTCAGTCCTATTTGAGTCCAAGTCAGATATAAAAGGCTTCAAATCAGGATATTCAACCAATTACTTAAGGGTAAATGTCAAAGACCCATCTATAAAAGATAATGAAATTTTTGATGTAAAGATCACCGGCATAGAAAATAATGAACTTATTGGTCAAATTATTAAATAAAAAACTTTACTCTTAAATTCAATTATGGTATTATATATACTAATGGGGGTGAAGTATGGATTGTGTATTTTGTAAGATTATAGATGGAGAGATTCCATCAAAGATAATCTATGAAGATGAAGATGTAATTGCATTTGATGACGTAGATCCACAAGCACCTATCCATTTTCTTGTTATACCAAAAAAGCACATTAAATCTTTAGATGAGCTTAGCGAGTCAGACTCTTCCTTGATAGGAAAAATATTTTTAACTATCAAAATGATAGCTCGTGAAAAAGGCATAGCTGAAAATGGCTACAGAGTAGTCCATAACATCGGTGAAGATGGAGGACAAAGTGTAGCTCACATGCATTTTCATGTCCTAGGCGGAAGAAGCCTACAATGGCCACCAGGCTGATTTGAAATCTTAAGTGCGGATACGAGAGGGGGGATAGAGATGACAGAAATCAGAGTTGGAGAAAACGAATCAATTGACAGTGCGATTAAAAGATTCAAAAGACAATGCGCAAGATCCGGTGTACTTTCTGAATATAGAAGAAGAGAACACTACGAAAAACCAAGCGTTATAAGAAAAAAGAAAAATGACGCTGCTAAAAGAAAAAATAGAAAAAACAGATAATAATTTAACCATCCATAACCTGGATGGTTTTTTTATGGAAAAAGAAAGACCTAGACTATATTAAGTGTCTAGGACTTTGTTTTTTTTTATTTAATCTTTTTTACTTACAAAATATATAACAAGAACAAGATAAGCCATGTAAATGATATATGTTATATTATTAGACCATGGAAAGGACGCTTCTGGATGATTTAGAGCAAAAAATATAAGATTATTTCTATTACAAGCATTACCAAGCCTATACTTAAATTCTTTTTTGTTATTTTCATAAGATTTCCTATTTAAAATTAATCACATATTCATATATTTCATTTTTTGAAAAAGAAGATTCTTTTCTAATTATCTTTACGATTTCTTTGGTAGACTTACCCTCTTCAATCATTTGTCTTATTTCTTCATCAAAGTTTGAAATATCCTCAAATTCTTCTTCCTTTTTGCCTTCCAAAATAAGAACGAATTCACCCTTAAAGGTTATCTCTTCTGGGTCTATATCTTTAATAGTATAGGTCTTATATTCTTCAAATTTTTTGGTAAGTTCTCTTGCTATTGTAAGCTTTCTTTCAGGGAAGATTTCCTTGAAGTCTTCGATGGTTTTTGGAAGGTTGTGGACAGAATCAAATATTATTGATGTCTTATCTTCATTTTTTAATTTTTCGTAAAATTCTTTCTTCTCCTTTGTTTTCTTGCCTATAAAACCATAAAAGGAAAAGGCTGACATATCTTGACCAGACCCTATGAGGGCTGTTAGGATTGAGCTTGGGCCAGGTAGGATTGTATAAGAAATATTGTTTTCTTTGCACTTTTTAATTAAGATTTCACCTGGATCTGACATGCCAGGCATGCCCTGGTCGCTTATTACTCCTATTGTCATACCCTCACTTGCTTTTTTTATTAATTCTTCGCCCTTGGTTTGTTCGTTAAATTTGTGGTAAGAAGTTAAGGGCTTATCTATTTCGTAGAAATTTAAGAGTTTTTTAGACTCCCTGGTATCTTCGCAGGCTATTAGGTCCACTTCTTTTAGAGTTTTTATTGCCCTTAGGGTCATATCTTCGAGGTTGCCGATTGGTGTTGGCACAAAGTATATTTGATAATCCATTATTCCTCCTTGTAGGTTCCGTTTATTTTTCTAACTTGGTCGGTATATGATCCGTCCTTATAAATTATAATTGGGTCTTCGATTTTAAGGCCATCTTTAGCATTTTTTACAAATTCTATGAGGATAAATTGGGGCTTAGTATCAAAGGTAGATGATACAAAACGGATTCTTTTTGCCTTAAGATTGCCTGATTTTTGAAAGATTTCTACCATTCTTTCCGGCTTGTGGACCATAAAAAGTTTGCCCTTATCCTTTAAGGTCTTGTTGGAAAATGTAAATATATCATCCAGATTAAGATAGATTTCTTGTCTTGAGATAAGAAATTCCCCCTCCTTATTGCCTATATTGTGGCCTTTCTTATAATAGGGTGGGTTTGTAATGATATAATCTAGAGAGTTTTCCTTAAAATCTATTTTATTTAGGTCATTAGCGATAATTTCGATATTGTCTATGCTATTTAGGTCTAAGTTTTCCTTTAAAATTTCTACCTTTTGCTTTTGAATTTCTACAGCGTAGACCTTATCAAGCTTGTAAAGGTCATTTGCCATCATGGCGAGGATGCCATTTCCTGATCCTATATCTAAAAGGCTCGTTCCTTTTTTCATCTTTGCAAAATCCCCTAAGAGGATTGAATCAATCCCAAAGGAATAGGACCCATCTACATGAATCATTTTTATTTTTGTTCGTGGTATATAATCTAGTTTTCTCATAAGTCTATTATATCAGATTATGATAAAATATAAATTTAAAATAATATTTGACATTAGGAAAACCTTATATTATAATATAGATGTAATTAGAAATAATCTTCAGGGCGGGGCGTAATTCCCCACCGGCAGTTATAGTCTGCGAGCGAAAGCCGAATCGGTGAAATTCCGATACCGACAGTTAGAGTCTGGATGAGAGAAGTTTATATTTTTTTCCTATATTTGTGAAAAATTTTTCTTTTAATTTTAGTCCCTGAAAGGGGACTTTTTTCATTCCCCAAAAGGAGGAAATTTGAATTACGAAGATTTGATGAAAGAGTGCTTCAAACTAGCTAAAAAGGGAGCGGGAAGGGTTCTTACCAATCCCATGGTTGGAGCACTTGTATATAAGGATGGAGAAGTTATAGGCAGGGGCTATCACAAGTCTTTTTATGATGAGCATGCTGAAATTGATTGCTTTAAGAATCTAAAGGAGGATCCGAAGGGTGCTACACTTTTTGTAAACTTAGAGCCATGCTCACATTTTGGCAAACATCCACCTTGTGTTGATGAAGTCATAAGAAGGGGCATAGCTAAGGTTGTTATAGCAAACCTTGATACTAATCCAAAAGTCGATGGGATTAAAAAGCTCAAAGAAGCAGGTATTGAGATTGTTACAGGAGTTTTAGAAGATGAAGGTAAGAAGCTAAATGAGAAGTTCTTCTTTAATATGAAATATAAAAGACCTCTTGTAAGTCTAAAATATGCCATGAGCCTTGACGGGAAAATAGCTACAGAAACTTATGATTCTAAACGGATAAGCGGCGAGAAATCAAGGACCTATGTCCATAAACTTAGGAATGACTATGATGCTATTATTATAGGTAAAAATACCCTCCTAAAGGATAAGGCAAGGCTTAATTGTAGGCTTAAAGATGGGGTGGATCCTATTAGGGTAATAGTTGCTTCTGACTTAGCTTTCGATCCTGACCTTGATATTTTTAACCTAGAATCAGATAAGAAAACTTATATAGGAACCATAGGAGATAAGGAAACTAACCTAAATGCTGATCTTATTTACTGCAAGGAAAAGGACGGTCAGGTTGATTTAAAGGACTTGGTTGCAAAATTATATGAAATGAATGTTTCATCAATCTTAGTTGAAGGAGGATCTATACTTAATTCTTCCTTTTTGGAAGAAGACTTAGTTGATAAAGTATATGAATTTATAGCCCCAATCGTGGTTGCTGGAGAAAATTCTAGATCAGCCTTTATGGGCGAAGGAGCCAAGACTATAAAAGATGCTAAGAAATTTAGAATTGACCATATAGAAAGATTTGATGAAGACATTATGCTAGAGGTGAGAAATGTTTACAGGAATTTCAGTTGAATTAGGAAAGGTAAGCCAGTTTTCCAATAGGTCTGACAATGTAGAGATTAAGATCACTTGCAAGGAAGTCTTAGAAGATTTAAAACTTGGAGACTCTATTATGACTGATGGAGTTTGCTTAACTGTTAAGGAATTTGGTCCTGATTATTACAAGGCAGATCTAATGCAGGAAAGCCTAGATAAGACAAAATTTACTCCTTCAATGCTTGGAAAATATGTCAACCTAGAAAGGGCCCTTCGCTTTGCTGATAGGCTTGATGGTCACATTGTCCAAGGTCACATAGATGGAGTTGGAAAACTTATTTCAATTAATAAAAATGTCTATAGGTTTAAAACAAAAAGAGAAATTTGTAAGTATATAGTTAACAAGGGGTCGGTAGCCATAGATGGCATATCCTTAACTGTATCAAAAGAATCAGCAGATACTTTTGAAGTTTCACTCATTCCTGAAACTATTGCAAATACGAATTTTAAATATAAAAAAATAGGCGATTTGGTAAATATAGAAACAGATATAATCGGAAGATTTGTAGAAAAATTATACAAAAATGAAAATAAGGAGGACTTAAGCTCACTTTTGGGGCTAAATTGATATGGACAGTGTAAAAGAAGTAATAGAAGCATTAAAGAGAAATGAAATCGTAATAGTAACTGATGATGAATCAAGAGAAAATGAGGGAGACTTCATCTGCCCTGGCGAAAATGTGACAGGACAGATGGTAAATATCATGGCAAGCTACGGAAAGGGCCTGATTTGCACACCAATATCAAAGGCAGTAGCAGAAAGCTTAAACCTCCATCCAATGGTTGAAAATAATACAGATAATCATGAGACAGCCTTTACAGTTTCTATCGACCATGTCGATACAACTACTGGAATATCAGCCTTTGAGAGGGCTAAAACAATCAGAGAGCTTGTAAATCCAAAGTCAAAAGCAGAGGACTTTAGAAGACCAGGCCACGTCTTTCCTTTAATAGCCAAGGAAGGAGGAGTCTTGGTAAGGGATGGCCACACAGAGGCAACAGTTGACCTTATGAGGCTAGCAGGCCTTAAAGAAGTAGGCCTTTGCTGTGAAATTATGGCAGAAGATGGCCATATGATGAGGGGGGATGACCTTAAGAAATTAGCTAAAGAACTTGGTATGAAGATGACAACTGTAGAAAAAATCCAAGAATATAGGAGATCTCTTGAGGAGCTAGGACTTAAAAAAACAAATCCAGTGAAACTACCAAGTGATTATGGAAACTTTGTTGCCTATGGTTTCCTCGATGAAAAAACAGGCAAAGAGCACATAGCCATAACTAAGGGTGATATCAAGGCTAAAAATGTCTTAACCAGGATCCACTCAGAATGTTTGACAGGTGATGTGCTAGGGTCAAAAAGGTGTGATTGCGGTAGCCAACTCCACAAGGCTCTCAAGAAAATCGAAGAGAACGGCCAGGGCGTCCTTCTCTACCTCCGTCAAGAAGGCAGGGGCATAGGCTTATTTAATAAGCTTAAGGCCTACGAACTCCAGGAACAAGGCTATGACACTGTCGATGCCAACATAAAGCTCGGATTTCCAGAGGATATGAGGGACTACAAAATAGCAGCAGAAATGCTTAGAAAGCTAGGAGTAGAGTCAATTAGCCTTATGACAAATAATCCTGATAAGATAAATCAAATAGAAAAATATGGGATTAGGGTAGAAAAACGAGAACCTTTAGAAATAAGGTCAAACAATATTGATAGAAATTACCTAAAAATAAAAGCTATAAGAATGGGACATGAATTAAAAGAATTTAAGGAGATAAAAAATGCGTGAATATAGTGCTAATTTAGTTTCAAATAATAAAAAATATGCTATAGTAGTTGCAAGATTTAATAATTTTATAACAGATAGGTTGCTTGAAGGTTGCCTTGATGCCTTGAAAAGACATGAGGTGAAAGATGATGAAATATTTATAGTAAGGGTGCCTGGTGCCTTTGAAATACCTCTTGCTGCTAAGAAACTTGCAAAAAAAGATGATATAGATGCTGTAATTTGCTTGGGAGCTGTTATTAGAGGAGATACACCACACTTTGATTATGTTTGTGCAGAAGTATCTAAGGGAGTGGCAGCTGTTGGCCTTGATAGTGAAAAACCAGTGATATTTGGAGTTGTAACAACAGATAATGTAGACCAAGCAGTCCAAAGGGCAGGAGTTAAGTCAGGCAATAAAGGGGCTGAAGCTGCTATTTCTGCTATAGAAATGGCAAATCTTGTTGACCTTATATGATCTTAGTATTTGACTTTGACGGGACAATTCATAAGACAGAAATAGCCTACAAAAAAGCTATCGAAGAAAGCCTCAGCGATTTAAAATTATCAATAGATGATTTTGACATCAAATCCTTTATTGGGATGGGGCCAAAGGAAGTTTGGGATATAATTTTAAAAGATGATTCTGACAAAACGCCCTATATAAGGAAAAATGGTGATAGGATTATTAAATATATGACAGAAGAAGGACAGCTTTTTGAAGGGGCTCATGAGACTCTTTCCTATTTAAAAGAAAAATATGACCTATATATTTTATCAAAATGTAGGAGGGTCTATATGGATGCTGCCAGGGAAAAATTTGGTTTAGATAGGTATTTTTCAAAATATTTTATAGGGGAAGACTACGATTATTTGGATAAATATAAGATTCTTAGAAAAGAACTGAACGATTCTTATATAATGATAGGAGACCGCAGGGAAGATATGGAAGCAGGCCTTAATAACAAGCAAAAAACAATTTTTGCGACTTACGGCTATGGAAAGACTGTCGAGGCTTGTGGAGCGGATATAAAAATCTCTTCAATATTAGAGTTAAGAGATATTTTATAAAGTATTAAATTAAAAAGCTAGACTTAAGGAATGGCAAGTACATTCAACAAGGCTAGCTTTTTTATAATTTAATTTGGTATTAGGCAGTATGGATTGACTTAGGTTCTAGGTATTCCATGAGTCCGAATTTTCCACCCTCTCTGCCTATTCCTGATTGCTTGCGACCACCAAAAGGTAATTCTGGGCTTCCACCGTTAGAATTTAGGTAGACATCACCTGCTTTTAATTCATAGGCAATTTCAAGAGCTTCTTCTTCATTGCCAAAGACAGCGGAAGATAGTCCGAAGTCTACAGCATTTGCTACTTCTATAGCTTCTTTTTTATCTTTTACCTTGATTACTGAAACAACTGGTCCGAAAATTTCCTTATCATGGATGGCCATACCTGGCTTAACATCGGTAAAGATAACAGGTTTTACATAATAACCAACTTGGCTTTCTTTTGGGACTTCTCCTTTAAGAAGGGTAGCGCCTTCCTTGATTCCTTCTTCTATAAAGCCTTTTACTCTGTTAAATTGTTTTTTACCAGCTAGACTTCCTACGACAGTTTTTTCATCATCAGGATCTCCTACTGGATAATTATCATATTGGGCTATGAATTCTTTTATTACATCATCGTATATATCTTCAGTTATAATTGCTCTTGATAGGCAGGAGCAAGTTTGACCTACATTTAGGTAGACTCTGTTTAAGACTTGCTTTACACCCATCTTAATGTCTGCTCCCTTGATAAAGATAGCTGGAGACTTGCCACCAAGCTCTAGGACTACTTTTTTGGATGTTTCCATGGCGTGTTTGGCTGAAGAAGAACCACCAGCTAGACTTCCTGTATAGGAGACCATGGCTACTTTTGGATGTGAGTTTAAAACATCGCCTACTTCTGCCCCTGAGCCGGTTATTAGGTTAAATACGCCCTTAGGAAGGCCAATCTCATCAAAAGCCTTAGCTACAAAATAAGCTGTAAGTGGTGTATCTGAAGCCGGCTTTTGGACAACTGTACAACCCATAAGTAGGGCTGGTATAACTTTCATTATGATTTGCCCTAGAGGATAATTCCAGGGTGTAAGGCTAGCTACAACTCCAATTGGCTCCATCCTTACATAGCCACCATCCATATCAATTTTGTATTCGATTTTCCTAGCTTGATCGATAAAGACATCTATTCTTCTCATTTGCTTATCAAATTGACCTGGTTTTGCAATTCTTATAGGTACACCTAGCTCATCTTTAATAGTTTCCATTATTTCATCTTGGTGATCTATCATCCAATTTTTAAATTTCTCTATATAAGCAATTCTTTCCTCAAGACTAGTTTTAGAAAAAGTTTTAAAAGCCTCATAAGCAGACTCAACTGCAAGATTAATTTCATTGTTACTTGCCTTTGGGACTTTGGAAATGATTTCGTTAGTTGCTGGATTTTCAACTTCTATCCATTCATTTCTCTCGCTATCAACATATTTTCCGTCTATATATAGTTTTTCATTGTTAAGTTTTTCAAAATTCATACTTTACTCCTTCCTGATTTTTCTACCCAATTTTTTGTAAATTTATCAATAGGGTATAATATAAAAAGTAAAGAAGTTAAATTTTAAGGAGATATAAATGAAATATTTTGGTACAGATGGTTTTAGAGGAGAGGCTAATGAAGGGCTTAATGTTTATCATGCCTTTAAAATCGGAAGATTTATAGGAGATTATTTTTCAAAAAAGAAAAATGGTAATGGTAAAATTCTTATAGGCAAGGATACCAGAAGGTCTTCATATATGTTTGAAGATGCCCTATCAGCTGGTATTACTTCATCAGGATCAAATGCTTATCTTCTCCATGTTACTACAACTCCTTCAGTTTCATATATAACTAGAGTAGAAGATTTTGACTGTGGAATTATGATTACAGCAAGTCATAACCCTTACCATGACAATGGTATAAAGCTTATAAACAAAAATGGTGAGAAAATGGAGGATGACTTCCTAGAAAGTCTTGAAGAATATATAGATGCAGACATAAAATCTATTGAACTTGCTAAGGGTGAAGATATAGGAAGGACTGTTGATTATATAGGCGGTAGGAATAGATATATAGCATATTTAATTCAAACTGTAACTAAATCTTTTGAGGGAATGAGAGTGGGTCTTGATCCAGCAAATGGAGCAGCCTTTACAATTGCAAAACCAGTATATGATGCGCTTGGAGCTGATACCTTTGTAATAAATGATGAACCTAATGGTTTTAATATAAATAACAATGCTGGATCAACTCATATAGACGTCTTAAGGGATTTTGTAGTTAAAAATAAACTTGATATTGGCTTTGCTTATGATGGAGATGCTGATAGATGTATAGCAGTAGATTCTGAAGGAAATATAGTCGATGGGGATGCTATACTTTATATACTTGCAAACTACATGAAAAAAGAAGGCGGTCTAGAATCTAATAAGGTAGTTACAACTGTAATGTCAAATATTGGCCTATATAAAGCCTTTGATAATTTAGGAATTGGCTATGAAAAAACTGATGTAGGTGATAAATTCGTCCACCAAAGAATGTATGAAGAGGACATAGAACTAGGTGGAGAGCAATCAGGACATATAATATTAAAGAAATTTGCCAATACAGGTGACGGAATCCTAACATCTCTTAAAATTATGGAAGCTGTTATAGAATCAAAATCTGATATTAAAACTTTATTAAGAGATTTAAAAATCTACCCACAAGTCTTAATAAATGTAAGGGTTAAGGATAAGGATACAGTTTTAGATAATGCAGGAGTGGCTTCTGTGATTGAAAAAATAACATCTAACCTTGCTGACTCAGGTAGAGTTTTAGTTCGTAAATCTGGAACAGAGCCACTTGTTAGGGTAATGGTTGAGGCAGAAACAGAAGAAGGCGCCCACGAAGCTGCAGAAGAAATTGTAAAAGCTATCAAAGATAATGGATTAAGCCTTGATTAAAGATTTTAAGTCTGGACGAGAAATAGATATTAGAGAGAAGATGTTAATAATAAAAGATAGGGTTTATGCCAAAGAATCCTATATAGCCTTTGATACATCAAATCTTAAGGGCTATCCACCAGTAATGTACTATGACAGGGAGGATGAGTACCTAGGAAGGGTTTATGAAGATGGTCTTTATGAGCTTGATGATATAGAAGATATACTCATTTCTTATTCGGATTATTGCTTTTCAAATCATGATTTAGATGATTTAAGAAAAGTTCTTATCAAAAAGAGAGAAACTTTTTTAAAAAATCTTCTAAAAATCGACTAAAAATATTGACAAAGGTAGACTTAGATGGTAATATAATTCATTGTATGGAAGTATCCGTATAAGTAAATAGGAGGTGTTTTATGAGAACTAAAGTTAAATTAGAATGCACAGAATGCAAAAACAGAAACTATGATACAACTAAAAACAAAACTACTCATAGTGAAAGAATTGAGCTTAAAAAATATTGTCCATTCTGCAAAAAGCACACAGTTCATAAAGAAACAAAGTAGGAGTAACAATGGCTAAGAAAAAAGATTCTTTCTTTAGTGGAGTCATTAAAGAATATAAAAAGATTCAATGGCCTACTTTAAAGACTACAATTGAGTATTCTTTAATAGTAATAGCTATTAGTGCTGTAACAGCAGTATCTATTTGGGTCCTTGATAAGGTCTTCCATTTCCTACTTTCAATTATAATGTAGGTGAATGATGACTGATTCTTTAAATTTTGACGAGAATATAAAGGAAGAAGAAAACAAGACAGAACTTACAGAAGCAGAGAAAAATGCTAAATGGTATGTAGTTCACACCTATACTGGATATGAAAATAGAGTCTCTGATAAGATTCAGATGATGATAGATAATGAACAAAATCCAGATATTATAGATGTAACTGTACCAACTGAAGAATATGTCGAAGTAAAAAATAACGACAAAAAAGTCAAAACTAGAAAGCTATTTCCAGGCTATGTAATGGTCAAGATGAACATAACCAATAAGTCTTGGTATATAATAAGAAATACCCAAGGGGTAACAGGTTTTGTTGGACCAGATGGTGATCCAGTAGCTCTTACACCAGCTGAAGTAAGAAAGTTTGGTGTAAAAGAGAAAGAACCAGTTCTTAATATTAATGTAAATGTAGGTGATAGTGTAAATATTATTGCCGGACCATTTAAGGATTTCGTAGCAAAAATCGATGAAATCGACAAGCAAAAGGGTACTATCAAGGCGTACGTAGATATGTTTGGCCGTGATACATTAATAGATTTAGAATATAGCGATATAGAAGAAATTTAGTACTGTCTAAATAAGTGGGAGGGGGAACCCGAATCACCACAAGGAGGTAAAAATGGCAGAAAAAGATATACAAGCGATAGTAAAATTACAAGTACCAGCAGGAGCAGCTTCTCCTGCACCACCAGTAGGTACCGCACTAGGACCTCACGGAATTAACATCATGGAGTTCGTACAAGCATTTAATGCTAAGACAGCTGACCAAGCAGGAATGATAATACCGGTAGAAATGACTATTTATACGGATAGAACATTTAAATTTATAACAAAAACACCACCAGCACCAGTATTAATCAAGAAAGCAATAAATCTTGCTAAGGGTTCTGGAGAACCAAACAAAAAGAAAGTTGGATCAATCAAGAGAAGCCAACTTGAAGAAATTGCTAAAACAAAGATGGAAGATCTTAACGCTGCAAGCTTAGAAGCTGCAGTAAGTATGATAGCAGGAACAGCAAGAAGTATGGGAGTCACTGTAGAAGATTAGTGGGAGAGATTAACTCGTTTACCACAGGAGGAATTAAATGGCTAAAAGAGGAAAAAAATACTTAGAATCAAAGGCATCTTATGATTCTACAAAAGAATACGAACTAAATGAAGCGATAGAAATAGTAGAAAAAACAGCAAAGGCAAACTTTGACGAAACAGTAGAATTACACTTCAAGCTCGGTGTTGACAGCCGTCACGCTGACCAACAAGTAAGAGGAACTGTAATCCTACCACACGGTACAGGTAAGGTTCAAAGAGTACTTGCATTTGTAAAAGATGATAGAATAGATGAAGCTCTATCAGCTGGAGCAGATTTTGCAGGTAATGAAGAATATGCTGAAAAAATCCAAAAAGATGGTTGGTTAGATTTTGATGTAGTAATAGCTACACCAGATATGATGGCAACAGTAGGTAGACTAGGTAGAGTACTAGGACCTCAAGGCCTAATGCCAAACCCAAAAACAGGTACAGTAACAAATGATGTAGCACAAGCTATCGCTGACATCAAAGCAGGTAAGGTAGAATACAGAACAGACAAAGCTAACCTTATCCACGTACCAACAGGAAAAGTATCATTTGGTGCTGAAAAACTTACTGAAAATATCAGAGCTTTAATTACAGAAGTAGTAAAAGCTAGACCAGCAGCAGCAAAGGGTAAATATATCAGATCAATCACCGTATCATCAACAATGGGTCCTGGTGTTAAACTAAACCCAGCTAAAGCTGCAGAATTAGCTGAAAAATAATTTGCATTTTTAGAAATTGGTGATATAATATAAAAGTCAAATAAACAGGCTACCAAAGACTACGCAGACATAAATGTTTAATAATTGCGTATAGGTGGGAAAATTACACACATCCCCACCGGTATGGGCATCTTTAAGGTGTCTTTATAAGTGGGGTTTTTATATACCTACCATTAGCCTTAGGAGGTGAAAAAGTGAGCGAAAAAGCTATAGCAGCTAAACAGCTAGTAGTTGATGAAATCAAAGGAAAAATCGAAAATGCGAAATCAGTAACATTAGTAGGTTTTGACCGCATGGACGTTAAGGAAATCACAGATCTTCGTAACAAATTCAGAGAAAAAGACACTGAATACAAAGTTTACAAGAATACAATGATGAGATTTGCTTTTGAAGAACTTGGATATACAGAATTAATCGAAGACCTAAAGGGATCAAACGCACTAATCTTCTCAAACACAGAATTAGTTGACGGACCAAAGATAGCAGTTGACTACAGAAAAGAAAACGACGAAAACGCAGACAAGTTAACACTTAAATCAGGTATAGTTGAAGGAAACTACCAAAATAGTGAACAAATGATGGCAATAGCTACATTACCAGGAACAGAAGTACTTCACTCAATGCTTGCAAATGTATTACAAGCACCTATTAGAACTCTTGCTGGAGATCTTAATAACACTATATCTAAACTTGCTATCGCCCTTAATGAAGTGGCAAGCAAAAAAGAAAACGAAGCAGCATAATAACAATATAATTTAAGGAGAATATAAAAATGGCATCAGAAAAAGTAACAAACCTATTAGAAGAAATCAAAAATCTTACAGTTCTTGAACTTTCAGAACTAGTTAAAGCAATCGAAGAAGAATTTGACGTATCTGCACAAGCAGCAGTAGCAGTAGCAGCTCCAGCAGCAGGCGGAGCAGCTGGTGAAGCAGCAGCAGAAAAATCAGAATTTGACGTAGTTCTTAAATCAGCTGGACAATCAAAAATCAACGTAATCAAAGTTGTTAAAGATGTAGCTGGTCTTGGACTAAAAGAAGCTAAAGCACTTGTAGACGGTGCTCCAGGAAACGTACTTGAAGGCGTAGCTAAAGATAAGGCTGAAGAAGTTAAAGCAGCTCTAGAAGAAGCAGGCGCTGAAGTAGAATTAGCTTAATTAAATAATAATTTAAATTTAGTAAAGGCTCCTAGTATTCAACTGGGAGCTTTTAAATTTTTATATAATCACTTAATAGTAAGAATACTTATTCATATACTTATAGGCTTTTATTCAAAAAATTTAAAAATAACCCTTTTTAAACGTAGAGGATTGATTTAGATAATCATTCCCAATGGTTGACAAATAGACATTTTCACGTATATTCTAAAATAGAAAGGTGTGGGAAAATATGCACAAGTATGTAGAGAGTTTAAGAGATGAAGATCCTGATAAACGACTTAATAAACTCAAAAAAATTCTTCAAGACAAAAATATAAGGATATCTCACCAGAGATTATTAATTTTGGATTATTTGATAACCCATCCTATTCACCCAACAGCAGAGATGATTTTTAGTGACTTAGTAACTAAGGATCCTGTAATTAGTCAAGCTACAGTTTACAATAGCTTAAATCTTTTCGTAAAAAATAAACTTGTAAAAGAGCTCGACTTTAATATGTCTTCAAAGAGGTATGAATTTAAAAGGCCTAACCATGGACACTTTATTTGTGAATCTTGCGGCAAAATTCAGGATTTGGAAATATCAGACATGAAAAAACCAGATATGCTAAAAGATTATATAATAGATACCACAGAAGTAATCTATAGGGGTGTATGCCCAGAATGTAAGTGAAAATTTAGCGTTTTTTCAAACGCTTTTTTTTATTAGTAAGAATGGAGGGAAAATGAAAAAAATATTATTATATTTACCAGGCATAGGCTTGGCTTTACTAATTGCTTTTGTTTCGCAATTTTTAGAAAATTTATTGCCAATACACGTAATTGGTGGATCGGTTATAGCATTATTTATAGGAATGTTTTTAAATACAATAATCGATACCGAAAAAGTCCTAAAAGATGGTATAAGATTTACATCAAAAAGGCTTTTAAAATTTGCAATCATTTTATTTGGAGCAAGCCTTAACATAAATATGGTTTTATCTGTAGGTAAGCTATCAATATATGTAATGGTATTTACCTTATTAACATGTTTTGGAGCAGGATATTTTATAGGAAAAGCCTTAGGTCTTAATTGGAAGATGAGTAATCTCATATCAGCAGGCACAGGTATTTGTGGAGGATCTGCAATAGCAGCCATAGCACCTGTTATAGAGGCTGAAGATACGGATATTGCCTATGCAATGAGCGCAACATTTTTATTTGATATGCTAATGATAGTAGTCTTTCCTATAATGGGTAAGGCTCTAGGACTTTCGGATATGGCCTACGGGCTTTGGACAGGAACAGCCGTTAATGATACAAGTTCTGTAGTAGCAGCGGGTTTTGCTTATTCAGATGCTGCAGGAGATTTTGCTACAATGGTAAAACTTACCAGAACCCTATCAATAATACCAGTTGTACTGATATTTAGACTTATACATCATAGGTTGGAAGTTAAAAAACTAGGACATGATTATATAGAAAAGAAATTTTCTGTTAGTTCAATAATTCCTTATTTTATTTTAGGATTTTTAATAATGGTTGGCCTAAACTCAATGGGGCTTATATCTCAAAATTTATCAAATAATCTAAAAACCATATCAAAATTTTTGATGGTGGCAGCTCTTGCTGCAATAGGATTAAATACTAAGTATAGGGATATGAAAAAGGCAGGCATTAATCCAATGATTCACGGTTTTGTTATTTCCTTATTAGTAGTAATAGTTGCTATAGCAGTAATTTATGCCATGGGTCTAGTATAAATAAAAAAACAGACTTATTTTAAAATCTCCATTTATGTGGGGATTAAAAAATAAGTCTGTTTTTTGCAAAAAAAATGGAGCCACTTCCCGGAATTGAACCGAGGACCTCTTCCTTACCATGGAAGCGCTCTACCTACTGAGCTAAAGTGGCACATATTCTATTATACAAGCTATATAAAAAAATGCAAGTAAAACTTAATAAAATAATTATCTATAAAATAATAGAATTTTTATTATAAATATGGTAAAATAAAGAATAAGAGTACATTAGGAGGAATTAATGAGTAAACAAACATTTGAAAGAAGCAAACCACATATTAATATTGGTACAATCGGCCACGTAGACCACGGTAAAACAACAACAACAGCAGCAATCACCCAAGCCTTAAACAAAAAATATGGTACAGGTGAATACATCGATTATGAACACATCGATAAAGCTCCAGAAGAAAGAGAACGTGGAATCACAATCAACACATCAGTAGTAGAATACGAAACTGAAAAAAGACACTACGCACACATCGACG